>JAQWRY010000072.1 GCA_029243485.1 Candidatus Binatia bacterium
GTCGGTGGGGACGCCGCGCTGCACGCTGTGTCGCATCGCGCCGTAGAATTCGGCGTGATCCGCCACGACGAGAAAGTCCAGCGGGGTGCCGATCTGGACGCGGGCGCGATTCCCGGGGTGAATGACCGGAGCGCCCTTTGCGTACATGTACGCCGTGGTGGGATCGGCGGACTTGTTCTGATTCAGGAATGCATCGAACGAGTTGCTGGTATGGAGGTGGGTGTCTCCCCAAAGCAGTTGGTCGGGAGCAGCCAGCGCGGGGGAGGCCAGCATGGCGGCGGCCGCCGCCAGGACCAAGCAGAATCGCCCGGTCGTGCGGGCCGGTCGTCCTCTCCGCGCGGTGGCCGGGGCGTCGAGTCGTCCAAGGGCTTCAGAGGTCACGCCTGGCGTATATAAGGGATGGCGTGAGTAAGAAAACGCGTCTGCCGGTCGTGCTGCAGCGCCGGCACTCGGACGAGTTCGAGCCGGCGCCGTACACCTCCCGGGATCGCGAGGGCCTGTCCCGGGTCCTCGGGCGGGGACCGCGCGACGCGCAGCGACTCGGGCTCTCGCTCGGCTCGTACTGGGCTGGTCGACGCGGAACCGCCGCGGGGCTGAGAGCGATCGATGCCGGCTTCGATGAGAAATTCTTCGTCGTTCCCGAGGCTGCCGCGCTCGAACTCGAAGCGGCGAAGGAGACGTTCGACGGCGACGAGGTCGTGATCGACGTCCAGACCCACTTCATCGCCGACCGGCCGGAGACCCGAGCCACGGCGGGGCACATCCATCAGATGTACACGGACCTCGCGCCGCGCTGGTGGAAGCACCTCGGGGATGCGCGCCAGTACGACTTCGCCGAGTACCTCCGGTGCGTCTTCCTCGAGAGCGAGACCGCGGCGGCAATCCTGACGTCGGGGCCGGGGACCGGGCCGGAGCGAATGCTCTTCAACGAAGAGATGGCGAGCACGCGAGAGCTGCTCGACGATCTCGCAGGCGAGGGTCGGCTCCTCAATCACTCGATCATCCACGCCAATCACCAAAGCGAGATCGAGGCGATGGAGGACGAACTCGAGCGTCACCGCCCGGTGGGCTGGAAGTGCTACACGATCGGCTCGCGGAGCGACGAGGTGCGCGGCTGGTGGCTCGACGACGAGCGAACCGGGGTGCCGTTCGTGGAGAAGGCAGTGGAGCTCGGCGTGCCGCTCATCTGCGCCCACAAGGGCATCAGTGCGCTCGTCGATAACGGCTCGCCCCGCGATGTCGGCCCGATCGCGAAAGCGTTTCCCCACGTCGACTTTCTGATCTATCACTCCGGCTGGGAAATCCCGACGAGCGACGCGGCGGAAGAGGGGCCCTACACCGACGGGACGGCGGACCGGGGTGTGAACCGGCTTCTCCACACGCTGCGAACGTCGGGTGTCGGCGCCGGGAAGAACGTCTACGCCGAGCTCGGGTCGACGTGGTTCGGACTGATCCGGCGCCCCGACGAGGCGGCGCACGTCTTGGGCAAGCTTCTGCTCGAAGTCGGCGAGGACAACGTTCTTTGGGGCACCGACTCGATCTGGTACGGACCGAGCCAAGTGGCGATCGATGCGTTCCGAGCGTTTCAGATTCCGGTTTCCTACCAACAGGAGTTCGGCTACCCAGAGCTGACCGCGGAGCGGAAGGCGAAGATCTTCGGCGTGAATGCAGCGCGCGTCTACGGGATCGATCTCGAGCGAGCCCGCCGCCGCGCCGCGTCCGACGATCTGGCCTGGGTCAAACAGGCCCTGAAGGAGCGTGGCGTCTCAGATGAGTGAGAAAAATTTCCCCGGGAAGTCCGTCGGCGAGCCCGACCGACACCGCGCCTCTCTCGAAGGCTGGATGCAGCGCAACAAGCCCGACGTCACCGATCTCCGTATCCCCGAGATGGAGATGCCGGCGTCGACCGGGTTCTCGAACGAGACCGTCGTCTTTGAGGCGACCTGGAAAGAAGGCGGCGCAGCCGTCTCGCAGCGCTTCGTCGCACGGATCGAACAAGCAGACGGTGGGCTCTTTCCCGATCAGACGGCCGAGTGCGGAACCTCCGTGGACGTGCAGCAGCGGATCATGAAAGCCGTCGCCGCCTGCGACGTCGTTCCGGTCCCAAACGTCATCGCCTACGACGGCGACCCGGCAGTTCTGGGTCGGCCTTTCTTCGTGATGGACTTCATCGAGGGGGAGATCCCGGGCGACATCCCCGCCTACACCGAGTCGGGCTTTCTCGTCGACGAGGCTACACCCGCGCAGCGCGAGCAGCTGGTGTGGGACGGCGTGGAGACGTTGTTGGCGCTCCAGAAGATGGACTGGCGTGAAGCGGGTCTGGACTGGCTGGACACCTCCGGCACCGGCGCCCCGACTCTCGCGTCCCAACTCGGCATCTACCAATCGTACGTCGAGCGGGAGCTCGCGGGGCGAGAGCACCGGGTTCTCCGAGCCTGTCTCGAGTGGCTCGAGAGCAACGCGCCGTCGCTCGATTCGGTTCCCGTAGGCGTGAGTTGGGGAGATTCCCGCCTCGCGAACATGATCTGGCGCGATTATCGCTGCGTTGCCGTGCTCGATTGGGAGGCCGTTTCGCTCCTCCCGGCGGAGGCGGACCTGGGTTGGTGGGTGATGTTCGACCGCATGGCGTTCGACGACAAGGGGATCGCCAGACTGGAGGGCTATCCCGCGCGTGAGGCCATGCACGCCCACTGGGAGAAGGCGACGGGCCGTGCAGTCGTCGGCGGGATTGATTACTGGGAGATCTTCGGCGCGATGCGTTTCGACGCCATCATGATTCGTCTCGGAGACCGCTTGGTCGACCGGGGCTATGTCCCGAAGGAAGCCAACATGGCCATCGAGAGCGGAACGACGGCTGCGCTGGAGCGGCTTCTCGAGCGGCAAGGAGTTTCGTTTTGACGCAATCCGTTCTTCATTCGGTGGTAGAGGGCGACATTCCGCCCGGCGGCGAGGTTTTCACCCTGCGCGCGCCCGGTGGCGTCGACATTCGCGTCGCGCGGTGGACGGCTCCGGAGAATCGCGCGTCGTGCGGCACCGTACTGCTCTTTCACGGCTATACCGAGTTCATCGAAAAGTACTACGAGGTCATCGGCATCCTGCGAGCGCGCGGCTATTCGGTCGTCACCTTCGACTGGCGCGGCCAAGGACTGTCGACCCGCCTCCTCTCGAATCGTTGCAAGGGCCACGTCGAGGACTACGCCGACTTCCTCTCCGACGCGCTCCTCGTTCACCAGCAGTGCGTCGTGGATCTGCCGCGCCCACACGTGCTTCTCGCCCACTCCATGGGCGGCCATCTAGCCCTACGATTCCTGCAGGACTATCCGGGCCGGTTCGACAAGGCGGTGCTGTCGGCACCGATGATGGGATGGGATCAATTCCCTCTCGGCGTGGCGCGCGCCATCGCTGCGACGAACGTCGCTCTCGGGATGGGTACGTCGTATACCTGGGTGCGCGGCGATCCCGATCCGAACAATCAGGTCAACGACATCACGAGCGACCAGGCGCGTTTCAAACGCGGGATGGCGTTTTGGGACAAGGTGCCGGACCTGAAGCTGGGCGGGCCGACCTGGCGCTGGCTTCAGCAGGCGACGTCGAGCATCGCTCGCATTCTCGATCGCGACCGCTTGATCCGCGTGAAGACGCCGGTGCTCGTCGCGAGCGCCGGGCGCGACAAGATCATCTCGTCGGACCGGCACCTGAATCTGCCGTTTCTCAATACGACGTTTACGGTGATGCCGATTGCGAAGGCGATGCACGAGATCCTGCAGGAAACGGACGAGATCCAGGCCCAGTTTTGGAAAGGCTTCGATCAGTTCGTGGCCTGACCCTCCGCGGCCGCAATCGGGATTCGATCAAGAGAAGAGCGTCGCGCGACGGAGTTCGTCTCTGAACTCCGGGTGCGCGATCGAGGTCAGTGCGTCCGCTCGTTCCTGCACTGTTCGACCGAAGAGCTCGGCCGCGCCGAACTCGGTGATGATCGCGTCGACCTGATGGCGGGGGGTGGTCACGAGCATCTCGGTACCGAGGGCGGCATCGATCCGGGAGATCCGCTTGCCGTCGCGCACCGAGCTCGACGGCAGACACACGAGGGATCGGTTTTGTAGGGACTGGCCGGTTCCCTCGACGAAGTCTTCATGGCCGCCGATGCCCGAAAACTGCCCGCCGGCCAGAGTGTCCGCGGCGACCTGACCTGCGAGATCGACTGCGAGTGCGCCGTTGATCGAGATCATCTTCCGGTTGCGCCCGATCAGCCCGGGATCGTTCACGCGTTCGACCGGCAGGAAGCGAACGTCTTCGTTTCCGTCGAGCCAGTCGTAGAGCTCTCGGGTTCCGGCGGCGAAGGTGCACACCGACACCCCGTCGTAGAGGCCCTTCTGGTTCGTGACCTTGCCCGCGCGGTGGAGCTTCATCAGTCCGCTCGTGAACATCTCGGAGTGGATGCCGTAGTCGCCGCCGTTGCCGTCCGCGAGACGCCCGACCACGAGGCTCGGAACGCCGCCGATTCCGGTCTGTAGCGTGCACCCATCGGAGACGAAGCGCGCCACGTGCTTTGCGATTGCTGCGTCGACTTCGGTTGGCGCCGGATCCTGTAGAGTGAACGGCTCGCTTTCGCTTTCGATGAGGATGTCGACGTCTTCCATGCGAAGGCAGTGAGGCGAGTCGGGTTCGATGCCGACCGTTCGCGGGAACCGGGGACTCGCCTCGACGATGAGCAGCCGATCCGGGTCTCGACCGCACCGTTCGAGCTCGGTGACCGTGGCTCCCGCGTGGAGGGAAAGGCTGAGGCGGCCCTTCTCGTCGGGCCTCGAGGCGGCCGTCGCCATCACGCGCGGATGAAGCCGCTCGAGGATCACGCCGAAGCGTCGAAAGTCTCCTGGGACGAACTGCACGTCGTGTCCCGCGCCCCGCAGGAATCTCTCGGCCGGGCCGTAGAAGCCCGTGAGGAGACGCACGCCGGGGCGCATGAAAAGCTCGAATAAGTCGGTGAGCAGTGCGGTCGATACCGTGAGGTCCTCGAACCGGTCTTCGGCTCCGAGCGCCTTCAGGAAGTCCGATGGCTGCCCCGGTCCGAGGGGAACCGCGAGGGTATCCTTGGCTCGAACCAGACCGGCTGCTTCTTGTGCGCTTACGAAGCGGGGGGAGTCGCCCATGCGGAATGGATACCGGGTTTCCTACCGCAATCAATCGGGGAGCCCTCGCGGTCCCGCGCCGCCTTGCGTTGGCGCGTCCGGGGGCGGAGAACCGCAGAGATGAGCGATTCGCCGGAAGCCTCCGAGACGTCCACCGCTCCCGCTCTTTCGCTCCCCTCGAAAGAGCTGGATGCGATGTCGGCGGAAGATGTTCTTTCCTGGGCCGCGCAGGAGTTCGGGGAGCAGTTGTGCGTTACGTGCTCCTGGCAGAAGCAGTCGTCCGTGCTGATTCACATGCTCTCGGAATTGGGGCTCGAGCCCGCGGTCGTCGAGCTCGATACACATCTGTTCTTTCGTGAGAGTTACGACACGCGCGACCGCTTGGTCGAGAGGTACGGGCTGACGCTCACGGGACCGCAGATCCCATCGATCGCCGAGCAACACAAAGCGGAAGGTCCGAATCTCTGGGAAACGGATCCCGATCGGTGCTGTCACATTCGCAAGGTCGAGCCGCTCATCGAAGCTCTGCACCCGTTCGGCGCCTGGGTGTCGGGGATCCGGCGCGATCAGTCTCCGAGCCGCGCGACGATCGGCAAGACCCAGTGGTCGGAGCGCTACGGCGTTTGGAAGCTGCACCCTCTGGCCGACTGGGATGAGAAGCGTGTTTGGACGTACATCACGGCGAATCAGATCCCGTACAATCCCTTGCACGACGTGGGCTACCGCTCCATCGGTTGTATCCCCTGCACGCGACCCATCCGGACAAACGAGGAAGAGCGCGCGGGGCGGTGGGCCGGTTCGGACAAGCTCGAGTGCGGTCTGCACCTCGAGACGATCGACAAGGAGTAGCTCGCAAGCGTTAGCGCGCGCGCCGCTTTTTGGCCTTCTTGGGGGTCGACCGCTCGATCCACGAGGTCGCCTCGGCCAGGTCGGCGAGCCATGGGGCAGACGTGGAGTCCGATGGTGCGCGCCAATCCCCGCGCGGCGAGAGGGAGCCGCCCGATCCGACCTTCGGTCCGTTCGGCGAAGCCGAACGCTTGAACTGGCTGGTGCGGAAGAAGCGATCGAGGAACGATCTCTGCCACGAGAGAATCTCCTCCATGGGATACTTGCCGTCGGCCGCTGAGACCGGCGTGTCGCTCGACCACGCGTGGGCGAAGAGCAACGCGACCTTGGACGGCGCGTAGCCGCGTCGGCTCATGTAGTAGAGGTCGAAGTCGTGCAGTTCGTACGGGCCGATGGTCTTCTCCGTACTCTGGATCTCCCCGTCGGTCGCATGGGCGGGGATGAGCTCGGGACTGATCTCGGTTGCGAGAATGCGCCCCAGAACTGCGGCGCCGGCCTTCCCAGTCTCGGGTAGATCGGCGACCCACTCGATGAGGTAGTGGATGAGCGTCTTGGGGACCGAGACGTTCACGTTGTAGTGAGACATCTGATCGCCGACGCCGTAGGTGCACCAGCCTAGAGCGAGCTCGCTCAGGTCTCCGGTGCCGACGACCAGGGCGCCGTGGTGATTGGCCAGCCGAAAGAGGTGGCTCGTTCGTTCGCCCGCTTGCACGTTCTCGTACGTGATGTCGTAGCGTTCCTTGCCCAGAGCGTGCGGGTGCCCGATGTCGCTCAGCATCTGTTCGCTCGACGGTCGGATGTCGATTTCGCTTGCGGTCACGCCGAACGCCTTCATCAGGTCGTGAGCGTTGCTCCGCGTTTCCTTCGATGTTGCGAATCCGGGCATCGTGTAGGCGAGCACGTTCGTTCGGGGGAGTTCGAGATGGTCCATCGCGCGGGCGGAGACGAGCAGTGCCTGCGTCGAGTCGAGGCCCCCGGAGATGCCGATGACCAGCTTGGTGATCCCGGTCGCACGTAGCCTCTTCACGAGGCTCGTTACCTGGATGTTGTACGCCTCGTAGCAGCGCTCGGCTCGCCGCATGGGGTCGCTGGGGACGAAGGGGAGACGTTCGAACGTCCGTCGTAGGTGCGTGGCTTCGGTCGGCGGCGTGAAGCGGAAGGGGATGGTTCTCATCGTGTGCGCACGGTGATCGGCGGCGCAGTCGGCGAAGCTCGTCATGCGAGCACGCTCCTGGACGAGGCGGTCGAGGTCGATGTCGGCGAACACGAGTTGCGCTTCGTCGACGAATCGCTCGGATTCGACCAGGCGTTCTCCATCCTCGTAGGCGAGGGCGTGTCCGTCCCATGCGAGGTCGGTCGTCGACTCGCCGGTGCCGGCGGCGGCGTAGAGATAGGCGGAGAGTGTCTTGGCGGATTGCCCGGCGGCGAGTTGTTGGCGGTAGCTGGACTTTCCGATTGTCACGTTGGAGGCAGAGAGGTTCGTGAGCACCGTCGCACCGTGGAACGCGGCATATGTCGACGGTGGAATTGCGACCCACACGTCCTCGCAGATCTCCGCGTGCACGGCGAAGTCGGGCTGACGTTCGTCGCGGAAGATGAGATCGCTACCGAACGGTACGTACTGTTGACCGAGGCACGGGACGGTCGTCGCGAGAGCGTCGCGGCCGCTGGTGAACTGACGTTTCTCATAGAACTCGCGGTAGTTCGGCACGTAGGTTTTCGGAGTGATGCCGAGGATCCGGCCGCCCGTTGCGAACACGGCGCAATTGTACAGGCGGCCCTGGAACCGGAGTGGGGCGCCGACGATCGCAAGCGCGGTGTTCTCTTCGGTTGCCGCGACGACTTCGGCGAGGCCTTCGAGGACGGCGCGCAGAAGAGCATCTTGCTGATGCAGGTCGTCGAGCGAGTAGCCCGACAGTGCGAGTTCGGGGAAGAGGACTAGTGCGGCGCCTTCGCGGACGGCGGCGCGATACGTGGCTGCAATCTCAGCCGCGTTCGCGGCCGGGTCCGCGAGGTGCACCCGCGGGACGCTAATCGCGGCCCGGACGAATCCGTGTGCGTACAGGTCGAAGAAAGACCGCTCGGCGTTGCTCTTCGGCCGAACGTCCAGCTGTTGATTCCAGTCGTGCCCGAGTTCGTCGAGCCGATCCGGGATCAGGTGGTTCCAGCGTTCCCGGCCGCGCCGCTCGACCCGAACGAGGCCGGCTTCGACGAGAGTCGCGAGGTGCTTCATGACGCCGTATCGCGTGATCTCGGAGCCGTCGGCGAGCTCGCCGGTTGTGCGGGGGCCGCTCCGTAGGGCCTCGAGGATGCCCCGTCGGTGGGGGTCGGCGAGAGCGCGCCAGAGCCGGTCGGAGGTCTTCATGTGACCATAGAGTCACATATGTAACGCTGCGTCGAGTCGACGTGCCGGGGCGCGGTCCGTCGGCGTAGTTCGCCGCGAACTCTTCGGGATGGGGGGGGATGAGCAGAGGATTGGCCGCGCCTCGCTCGATCACCACGAACCCATCGGACCGCGACAGGTACATCTCGAAAGAGGTGCTTGGCGTGCGGAGCCGGCCGAAGCCTCCTCAGAGACCGCCCGCACCGACGCGTATGCCCCAGCCGTGCTCACTTCGGAACTCTTTTCCGGTGAGGGCTCGGGCGCCGGTGATCTCGCTTGCGGGAACGGTTTTCTCCCTCCCGGGAAAGCAAATGCGGAGGCTCGTCGGCTCGACGTTGAAAGACGTCGGGCGCCAGTAGCGCCAGATGGCCCCGTAGAGGATCGCGATCATCACCCCGGTTGGCGCAAGGCCAGTGCCGCCCCGTCGGGGGCCGCTACGCCGAGTCCGACGAAGAGCACCGGCAGCGCGAGGACGGCAATCGTAAGCCACCGAAGAAGCGGTGACATCGGCGCGATGGGGAAGCTTCGGCTCACGCCTCCGGTGCAAAGTTCCCGTGGAAGCCGAGCGACACCCGCTCCTCGAGCCACAGCCGCGCGAGAGGCTTCGCGTCGATTGCGCGCGCGTCGAGGATATCCACGGCCGTACGATCGTCGGGTGCGTCGTAGACGAGGTTCAATACGAACCCATCGTCCTCCGCCGCGTCTGCGTGACGCGGAACAAAGACCGGCTCGCCGACCCACTGACCGGGGACGGTCTCGCGGTGCACCGATGTACCGTCCACGCGGTCGTACTTCGTGATGCGCCGGAAGAATCCGTTCGCGCCGTCAATGGGCTCGGCGGTCGAGGCGTAGCCGAAACGGTTCTCGCGCCCGACCAGCCGGTCATCCAATCGCGGAAACTCGGCTGCCATGTCCGAGAGCTTCGTCTCCTTGCACGTACCCGCCTCGAGATCGAACTCGTACAGGTAGGGCTTCGACGTGAGGCCGCTCGATATTTCGCCCGCGCGGATCGTCCCGATGTCGTCGAGCAGCCCCTGCGGGTCTTCGTACTTGCAGGCGTCCATCACGATCCGGCCGTCCTTCTCGTAGGCGTTGCTGGGGTGGAACATGTAGCCGATCGACGGTGCATCGAACCACTTCGTCTCGCTTCCGGGCTCGCGGCGGCGGATGCCAAACTTCATGTTGAGGTCGTCCCGTGCGGTCACGGACTGTCCGAACCCCCGGCCGGCAAGCATCGCTTCGAGATCGAAGTACACACTGCCGAGTGGGAAGATAACGTAGTTCTCGGTGATGGCGAAGTCGTGCATCATCGAGGGCCACGGGGCGTCGATGGCCTCCGCGAGGGAGACCGATCCGTCGGGCTCGACGACGTAGAGCTGCACGTACGGTTCGATGGGCTGGTAGCCGTGGATCAACATCTGTCCCGTCCGGCCATCGATCTTGGGATGGGCGGTGGTCGACATCCCGATGGCCTTGCCGTCGTAGTCCCACGTCCCGATGGACCCGAGCGTCTTGCGGTCGAGCTCGAACGGCATCGCGTTCTCGACCAGAGCGAACAGACGGCCGGCGTGCGCGACGATGTTGGTGTTCGGCTGCACTCCGGGGGGTGGCTCGCTGAGCAGCTCGTCGGCCGGAAGGTTGAGGCCTCCGAGGCAGAAGGTTCCTTCCTTCTTTTCGCGCAGGAAGCTCTCGGTGCGTGCGAAGCGGCTGAGGTGGTGGGCGGTGCCATTCTCGAAGCGAAGCGCGTGGATCAACGCGTCTCCATCGAACAGGTGCAGCGCGGCTGCGCCGGCGGACGGCAGGATATTCTGACAAGGTCCGTTGCGATAAAGGGTGCCCGACAAGTCGCGCGGGATCTCTCCCTCGACGTGTCCGATGGCGTAGTCGGCTTCGACGGCATGGGGCCGAAGTACACTCGCCAGCATTTCCTCGGGGCTCTTCGTCATCGCGACCGCTTGCGTCGTCATCGTGCATCTCCTCGGAGCTCGCGCTCCAGAAAGGCTTCGATCAGTTGCTCGAGATCGCAGCCTAGAACCAACTTTCCTGCGAGGTGAAGCGCCACCAATCCGTGGACGCCGGACCAATAGAGGTGGGCGAGAACATCGGGCGTGCCGCCAAGACTGCCGCTCTCGACGGCGGCGGCGACGGTGTCGCGCATGACGAACCAGGCGTGGGCCTCCTCGAGGCTCGGCGACGTGGCGGCCCCGGGTGGGTCGAGCTCGAACATGATCCGGTACGCGTGCGGTTCTTCGAGCGCGAACCCGACGTAACCGCGACAGAGCGCGTGTAGCTGCTCGAGATCGCCGTTGGCTTTCGCAGCGGCGGTCTCGAGGGCCGCTGCGAAGCGCTGGAAGCCGGCGCGGCGCACCGCTTCGAAGATCTCGTCTTTGTTCTGGAAGTACCGGTACGGGGTCATGGGGCTGCAGCCGAGTTCGGCTGCGAGGGCGCGCATGGTGACGCCCTCGTACCCCTTCTTGGCGAAGAGGCGGGTCGCGACGTCGCAGAGGGAGTCGCGAAACTGCTCGACTTCGACCTGGGATAGGGCGCTGCGCGGCACGGGGGCAAACGTACAATGTAAAATTTACAGTGTCAACTCTTTTGGAAGGGCTTTGCGGGGCGGGCCGCGATCCTTATCGTCCGTCAAGAAATCGGTCGGAATTCCCCCCATTCTTCGAGGAGCAGGAATCATGGAAATCGGCGTACTCGGCATCTTCCAGAACTATCGCGACGAGCAGGATGACGGCTCGGTCATGCAGGGCGAGATGAAGGTGGCGATGCTCGGCGAAGAGCTCGGCTTCGACAGCTACTGGGCTACGGAGCATCACTTCTTCGGCTACTCGATGTGTCCCGACAACATTCAGTGGCTCACGGGCGTCGCGGGAAAGACCAGTCGAATCAAGCTCGGCACCGGCGCCGTGATCATGCCGTGGAACGACCCGTACCGCGTCGCCTCCAAGATGGCGCTGCTCGATCAGCAGTCGGGCGGTCGCGCGCTGCTCGGGTTTGGGCGGGGCCTGTCGCGCAAAGAGTACGGTGCCTTCGACATCCCGATGGACGAGGCCCGTCCCCGGTTCGACGAGGGCACGGAGCTGGTGGTGAGGGCGCTCGATACCGGCTTCTTCGAGGCGGATACCGAGCACTTCAAACAGCCGCGCTGTGAGCTGCGGCCGCGCGCGACCGGCAGCTTCAACGACCGGGTCTTCTCGATCGGCGTGTCTCCGGACTCCGCGGTCCAGGCGGCCGTTCTCGGCGCGCGTCTCATGGTTCTCGCGCAGCAGCCGTGGGAGATCTTCCGCGACACCGCGCTGATTCCCTACCAGAACAAGTGGCGCGAGGTGCGAGACTCCGAGCCGCCACCGCCGGTTTGCGGGCAGCTCGTCTACTGTGACTCTGACGCCAAGAAGGCCGAGGAGCTCGGGCAGACGTACATCAAGAACTACTTCTCTACAGTCGTCGAGCACTACGAGATCGGCGGCAGTCACTTCGGCAAGGGCTACGAGTTCTACGCATCCGCGGCCGAAATGATCTCGGCGATCGGCCTCGACGAGATGGCGAACATGTACGCCGGTGTGAACTCCTGGGGCACGCCCGAGCAGCTCCTGGAGAAGATCGCGCAACAGCGCAGCATTCTCGACTGTGACATCGACGTCCTGGCGATCACGAAGTACGGCGGCATGACGGACGCCGAGGCGGAGTCCTCCATGCGTTTGTTCGCCAGCGAGGTGATGCCGAAGGTTCGGGCGACCGCGACGGGCCAGGCGGCCTGAGGATCCCGGCCCCGCTTGATCGCGAGAGGGGCTGAGGTGTTACGGTGAACGTTGACCTCGACGTCCACCGTGTGCACGCGCCGGAGACGGTCCGCGGTCTGAGCGGGAGAATCACATGAAAGCGGCGGTGTATTACGACAACGGTGGCCCCGAGGTCTTCAAATACGAGGACGTGCCCGATCCCGAGTGCCCACCTGGCTGGGTTGTCATCAATGTGAAGGCGGTCAGCCTCGAAGGGGGCGACCTCATCAATCGTTGGGGGGCACCGCCGCCTCATGCGCCGTACGTTGTCGGCTATCAGGCGGCGGGCGTGATCTGCGAAGTCGGCGAGGGTGTAACCGATCTCCGGGTCGGTCAGCGGGGCACGGCGATCTTTCCGAATGGTTCGCACGCGGAGAAGCGAGCGGTTCTGGCGGCCGCCGCGCACGCCTACGTCGAGAGTCGGCAGTCGTTTGGCCGCGTCGTGATGATCCCGTAGTGGGGAGCCTGACGGGACGAGTCGCGCTCGTCACCGGGGCGAGTCGGGGCATCGGTGTCGGGATTGCGCGGCGGTTGTCGGGCGCGGGTGCCGCGGTCGCCGTGACCGCGCGGAGTCTCGAACCGCACCCGAAGCTGCCGGGCACGCTTCGCGAGACGCTGAATCTACTGGCCGGACCGGCCCCCTCTGTGGCCATCTCTGCCGACCTCTCCGACGTATCGGATCGCGCTCGCGTCATCGCGGAGGTCGAAGAGAAGCTCGGCCCGATCGACATTCTCGTGAACAATGCGGCGCGGGCATTCTACGAGCCGGCACATACGATCTCCGACAAGAGGATGCGGCTCGGGATGGAGTTGAACCTCCTCGCCCCGCTCGATCTGATCCAACGCGTGGTCCCGGGAATGCGGGCGCGCGGAGCCGGCTGGATCGTGAATCTCTCGTCCGCCACGACGGTCGCGCCTTCGGGTCCGCCGTGGAACGAGTTTACGAAGACGAGCGGCACGTACGCCGCAGCAAAGGCCGCGTTGGAGCGCCTGACCGTCGGTCTCGCGGCCGAACTCCACGGCGACGGTATCGCGGTAAACACGCTCGCTCCCGTGGCCGCGGTATACACCGCCGCCGCCGCCCAGATGGGGAAGATGCCCGATGATCCCTCGATGATCGAACCGCTCGAAGTGATGGCGGAGGCGGCACTCGCACTCTGCGCATGTGATCCCGCGGTGTTGACCGGACGGGTGACCTACAGTGGCCCGCTCTTGAAGGAACTCGGCATCGAGCCTCGTCCGCTCGACGGCTGACCCCGGCATGTACTTCAGCGTGAAGAACTATCTCGGCGTCGTTCGCCGCGCGCTGCGGGAGGACCGCAGTGGTGCTCGGGGTCGCACCGTGGCGATCCTGCTCATCGCGGCACCACTGCTCGCGTGCTTCGACGCGATCTGCATGGCACTCGATCACGTTCTGTTCCCCGGATTTCGTTCGCTTCGGGTCACGGCGCCCGTGTTCGTTCTCGGCAACGCGCGCAGCGGGACGACCCAGCTCCATCGACTCCTCGCCGCCGACCAGGCGCACTTCTTCTACTTCCGAACGTGGGAGATCCTCTGTCCAGCGATCACACAGAAGAAGCTCGTCCACTTGATCGGACGGCTCGATGCTCAGTGGAATGGCGGTCGACTCGCGCAACGATTCGGCGCCCGGGAGGACGAGACGCTCGCGAAGGCGCGGCGCATGCATGATTGGCGGCTCTCCGGCCCCGAAGAAGACGGCTTCCTCGAGCTGCACACGTTCGATTCCGGGACGTTGACCGTTCTCTTCCCGTACGTGCGAGAACTCGGCCGACTGGGGAACCTGGATGCGGCCCCTGCGGCGCAGCAACGTCGACGCCTGCGGTTCTACGAGGGGTGCGTGAAGCGGCAGTTATATGTGCACGGCGGGCGGCCCGCAGATCTCACTCTCCTCAGCAAGAATCCGGGTTTCGTACTCCGCATGCGGAGCCTGCTCGAGCGCTTCCCGGATGCACGCTTCGTCTGCCCTGTGCGGAACCCGGGGGAGACGATCGCGAGTCTGATCAACATGCTCCGCAAAGGCTGGCTGGCGATGGGCTGCGATCGGACAGACGTCGACGAAGGCACGGACTGGGTCCGCGAGGTGCAGTTGGAGGGCTATCGGTACGCGTTCGAAGTCCTGGATACGCTTCCAAAGGAACGGTTCGCGGTCGTGACGTTCGAGGAACTGACCGAGCGCCCGCTCGACACGGTTGCCTCGATCTACCGTCGCTTCGGGATGGAGATCGCCGCCGAGTACCGAGCGTTCCTCCTTCGAGAGCAGGAGTCGTCGCGCACCTACGAGAGCCAGCACCGATACGACCCGGGTGAACTCGGGCCCTCCGCGGAGGAACTGAAGCGTCGGCTCGGACCGCTCTATGAGCGCTTCGGTTGGCCGCCCCCGTTTTGACCTGCCTTCGGGCCGCGGTTAGCCTGCGCGAGGTGAGTTCCCGATTATTGCGTGCTCCGGGCGCCCGAATCGCCCTCGCGGTCGTCGCCCTAGGCTTCACTCTGGTGTCCGGGCCTGCTGCCGCTGAGACGAAGCCGACCCTTCCGCTGCAGGGGAAAGACGGAGCGCGGCCCAACGTGCTCCTGCTCACCGTCGACACCCTTCGAATGGATCACCTCGGCGCGTACGGCTATCGGCTTCCGACGTCGCCGGCGATCGATCAGCTCGCCGGCGAGGGCGTGCTGTTCACCGACGCGATCACTCCGGTGCCCATGACGGCCCCCGCGCTCGCATCGCTCCTGACGGGCCATCACGTCCAGCACCATCACGTCACGCAGAACACTGGGACGTTCCCCAAAGGGCTGTCCTCACTGGCAGAGGCGTTCGCGGAAGCTGGTTACGATACGGCCGGGTTCTACGGCAACGAAGCGGTCGAGGAATTCGGCCGTGGTTTCGACGTCTGGGAGGAATTCCCGCGTCGCGTCGTGCCCGGCGGACTCGAGATGGCCGACGATCTCGGGGTGAATCTCGGTCTGGCGTGGTTGAAGCAGGCCAAGGCGCCTTGGTTCCTGTGGCTGCACTTCATTGATCCGCACGGCCCGTACGACTCGTCGCCTGCGCGACTGAGCAAGGCCTTCGAGTATCCGGACGATCCGGCGCTCGACAAGGAACTCGAGACCAGCGAGCAGAACTGGGTGTTCGGCGCGGTCCCGAAGTATCAGGGCCTCCCGAACATGAAGCGCGCCGGTGACTACGTTCGTCGCTACGATGGCGAGATTCTCGGCACGGACCTGCAGATCGGGCGGCTGCGCTCCTGGCTCGAGGAGGACGGGAAGCTCGACGACACCTTGATCGTCTTCACCGCCGACCACGGGGAGAGCCTCGTCGAAGACGACTATTACTTTCAGCACGGCAAGATGCTGAACGAGAGCTCGGTTCGGGTTCCGCTGGTTCTGCGACATCGCTCGCTTCCGGCCGGCTCGAAGGTCGATGCACCCGTTTCGCTCATCGATCTTTATCCGACGCTCGCGAGCCTGGTCGGACTTACTCCGCCGAAGAGTATTCCGGGCGTGGACGTCTCGGCTTCGATTTTCGGCGCGCCGGCCGAAGAGCGCCTGCGGATCATGTATACCGTCACGCCGGATCTTCGTGTGAGCGTGATGCGCGGTCCGTGGCGCATGATGGGCCGGCCTCCCAAGAAAAACGGTGGCGTCCAGATCGATGAATTCCCGTTCGTCGCTCTCTACGACGTCACGACGTACCCCGAGCAGCGGGTCGCGGCGCCGGCGAAATCCGAGACGGTGAAGGAGCTGAAGAAGGAACTCGTCGACGCGTCGAAGCGTGTCCGCTCGTTCCGCCCGCCGCCCGTCGATCTCTCGAAGAAGCAGGAAGATCGCCTGCGCGCGCTCGGCTACATCGACTGAGGAAGGGGGAAGGACGTGACCGCGACGTGGGATCCCGCGCAGTACAAGCAGTACGGAGGTCTACGTCTTCGCCCGGCGCTGGAGCTTCTCGAGCGGGTTACGGTCGACGACCCACGGCGCGTTTACGATCTGGGGTGTGGCGTCGGGGAGATCGCCCGCATCATGGCCGAGCGTTGGCCGGAAGCGGACGTTGTGGGGTCCGACAGTTCCGGGGCGATGCTGGAGAGAGCCCGCGCGGCCGGTCCGACCCGCGTTGCATGGGAAGTGCAGGACGCGAGCACGTGGGAGCCGGCCGAGCCGGCGGACGTGGTCTTCTCGAACGCGATGCTGCACTGGATCGAGGGGCACGACAGGGTCTTCCCTCGACTTGCGCACTTCCTGCGCCCGGGCGGTGTACTGGCAGTGCAGATGCCGCTCAGTTGGTCGCAGCCGTCGCATCGGCTCATGCGCGAGACGCTCGCGACCGGGAACTCGGGCCAAGGTTACGGTGCCGACGAGTTGCGCGCGAGGATGGGTCGTCGCTGGGTCGAAGACGCCGACTTCTACTACGATCACCTTCGTCCGCACTGCGGCGAAGTCGACATCTGGGAGACGCGTTACGTGCAGATCCTCGAAGGCGAGGACCCGGTTCTCGAGTGGGTCAAGGGAAGTGGCCTGCGCCCGGTTCTCGATGCGCTTGAAGGGGTCGAGCGGGAGGGATTCCTCTCGGAGTACGCGTCCCGACTGCGCGAGGCGTATCCCCGGAGGTCGCGGGGCGAGACGCTCTTCCCGTTCGCCCGGCTGTTCATCGTCGCGAGGCGCTAGCGCGAGACGCGTTCAACGCAGGTCGGCGAGCGGGAGAAGCGACATCTTGGGGACGGGATGGTCATTCGCTTCGAGCCAACGAAGGGTCCAAATCCCCTCCGCGTGACCGCACGGATCGAGCCAGTTCGCATCCTCGAGATGTGGATCCTCGGGGCAGACGACGACGCGGAGCGAGCCGTCGGCACGGTATCGGGCGCGCTTCTTGTTCGTGTGAACCGCGTAGTACCGGTAGTCGAATGACTCTCCCCAGAAGTTCGAGAGCACGAAGCCCCAGTAGCGGCACTCGGGCGGAGCCACGTCGACGACGACGGCGTGCCCGTCGCGGAGGCGCCACCAGCAACTCAGGTAGCGCATGTCGGCGATGCCGAGTGTCTCCGACGAGACGACGGGGGAGCTCTCGTAGACCTCGCCGTCGAGTGCGCGGAACCGGCGGGCGTACTCGAAGAAGGCGCGGTTAGTGCCGCGGACGTATCGCGTGACCCGCCGGAGCGCGGACGCGACGAATTCCGGGTCGAGCGGCGGTGGCGGGTCGTCGGTGATGCGCTCGATCGATAAGTCCGCGGGCCGTTCGCTTCGCTTGTCCCAGAAGGTCTGTCGCACCATCACCGTGGTCGCGTCGGACGCGCTCTCGATCCAGTTCCCGGTCGTCTTCTGCGCACTGAGCGTGACTTCGAATCGACCGTCTTTTCCGATTTCCAGATCGTCGACGTTCACGTAGGCGACCGTTCGCCGGCCTTCCTGGCGGCCGAGGGACCCACCGTAGATCGCGATCGTCATGTAGTGCGCATCGCCCCGCGTGCCGCGGATCCGGTACTGGTGGTCGCCGCTCACGTAGGCGTTCGTGTGGATGTTGTCCGGATTGTCCCAGCCGCTCTTGAGCGTCTCGTGAAGGCTTTCGAAGAAGACAGGTCTTCGCGCGTCACCGCCCTCCATGATTTGCTCGAGAGCGCCGCGCAGAATGCGGGTCAGGTAGCGATGGCCCTCACTGACGTCGAGCGGCGTGTCGGGTCCGCCGGATTCCTTGAGTTCATCCGTGAGTTTCTCGATCTCCCGGCAGAACTCCTGCCACGCGCGGCCGGAGGCGAGTGCCGTGAGCGGGCTGTCTTTGCGTGAGGGCATGGGCTCGAGTCTTAGCGCCAGGCGGGTCGGTCGCCGATGATCTTTCGTTCGGCGAGATCGGCCAGCCGCTCGTCGGTGACGCCGAGCGTGCCGCCGAGGACTTCCTGGTTGTGTTGGCCCATCGTCGGTGGCGGGGAGCGGTGCCACTTGGGCCCGAGCGTGGAGAACCCCATCGGAAGCGTCGGGTACCGCCTCGTACCGACGACCTCATGCTCGAGTTCCTGGAAGAACTGCCGGTGTTCCAGCTGGGGATTTGGCATCACGGTGTGTGCGTTGTTGAGAGGTTCCGCCGGTACGCCCGCCGCGAGGAGCTTCGAACTGATCTCGCCGCAGGGCATTTCGGCGAACACCTTCCGAAGCTCTTCGTCGATTCGGTCGTGCGCGGCTCGCCTACCGGCGGCGGTCCGAAGATCGTCGGCTTCCGTCCACGACGGGTTCTCGAGGACCTGGCACAGAGCCTTCCACTGCTCATCGTCGACGACCGCGAGTGCCAGATGTTTCTCGTCTCCGCAGAGATACACCCCCTGGGGAGCGGCGTACGGACCGCGGTTGCCCGTTCGTTCGAGAAGGACGCCGTAGGCGGAGTGCTCGATGAGTTGTTCCGCAGCGAGGTTCAGGCCGGGCTCGACGAGAGGCACTTCGACGAGGTCGCCGAGGCCGGTCTCACGTCGGCGTTCGAGAGCCAGATTGATTGCAAAGAACGCGTGCAGCGCGCCGATGGGGTCGCAGACGTTCACGATCATCGGCAGGTTTTCGTATCCGGAGAGCCACGCGAGGCCGCAGGCTTGCTCGACGTTCATCGCGAAGCCGACCCGATCGAGCCAGGGACCGTCGAGGCCCCAACTCGGCATCCGTACGACGATCAGCTTGGGGTTGCGCTTTCGCAGGTCGTCGGGATCGAGACCGAGGTTCGAGAGAACCCGAACGGAAAAGTTCTCGACGAGGATATCGGTGTCGTCGATCAGCTGCAGGAATAGTTCGCGCCCTTCGTCGGAGTCGAGGTTTAGCGTTATATCGCGCTTGTTCGCATTGGCGCCGTGGAAGATCGAGCTGGTCTCCCAGAAGCGCTGCCCTTTGATCGCGTTCACGAAGCGCATGCCGTCGGGCCGTTGGGTCGATTCGATTTTGAGGACGTCGGCGCCGATCATCGCGAGGTGCCCGGTCAGAAACGGCCCGGCCCAGAAGGCCGTGAGGTCGAGGACACGTAGTCCGGCCAAGGGTAAAGAGTCCCCCGTGTCGGTTGTGGGCGTGGCCGACGTCGCGGCGCCGAGACCGTCGGTGTGCTCCCCCAGGCGCGGCGCGGGTGCGGGTTCCGGCCGGGGCACGCTGCCCAGCCGGTAGGGCACGCGGGGCTGAAGGAACCCGCCCGGGTGCGTCTGGAATACGCCGCGCTCGGCGAAGTGATCGAGATTGGGCAGCGTCTCTCCGTTGCCGATCGGCGCGACCGGGATGCGTAACGCGGAGGCGAGTTCGATGATCTCGTCGACCGTGTGCTCGCGCGTCCAGCTGTGGATCACGTTCTGGATGAACGGGAGCTCTTTCATCCGGTTGTCGGTGTGGTGGTACTTCGTCTCGTCGGCGAGTTCCGGACGTTCGACCATCGCGCAGAAGTCTTGCCATTGTTGCGCGGTGACGGTCGCGAAGCCGACCCAGCCATCCTTCGCCGGTTCGACCGATGGCGTGTCGATGAATTGGTCGAGCGGCTTGCCGGTGAATTGGCCGTTCAAGTCGTGGTACTGCGTGCCGCACTGGAGCAGCGCCTCGAACATCGAGACGTCGACGTGCTGGCCCCGGCCGGTGTTGCGCGTGGACAGCCACGCGACGAGTGCGCCGAAGCTCGCGTAGGTTCCGGCGACCCACTCGCCGATCCGACCCGCCGCTCCGACGGGTCCGCGTTCGGGAAGCCCGCGCCGCGCGGTCATGCCCACGGCGGCTTGCAGCGTCCACTCCGTTGCTGGGCGCTCGGCCCATGGGCCTTCGAGTCCCCACGGCGAGATCGAGACGAGCGAGAGTCGCGGTTGCGCTCGGGAGAACGAATCGAAGTCGAGCCCACGCCGCGCGAGTCCCCCGGCGCCGAAGCTTTCGATCACGAGGTCCGCGTTCGACGCGAGTTCGAGAAGGCGTGCGCGGTCGCCCGCTCGTTCGAGGTCGAGAACGACCGACTGCTTCCCGGAGTTGAGGAACTGGAAGAGCGCGCCGTCCTCGTCCTCCGGGATCTCGGCGCCCGACGCGCTCCACCGTCGCATCGGGTCCCCGGCGGGCGATTCGACCTTCAAGACCGAGGCTCCGGCGTCGCGAAACAGCTTGGAGCAGTAAGGCCCCGCGATCTCCGTCGAGAGATCGAGAACACGAAGGCCGGAAAGTGGGGGCATCGCGAGGGAGCCTAGCGCGGGGCCCCTGGGGCCGCCAAGAAACTGGGCTTGAGCGGGCCGGAGAATCAGCGTAGTGATGACTCACTACGCCTCGGGCATCGACTCGGGGGAAAGGGACCAACGCACATGACCGTCGAGCGGCAGACCGAAGAGCTTCCCTGGCACCTCAAAGGAAACTGGGCCCCGGTTCAGGACGAATTGAACGTCGACGACCTCAAGGTCGAGGGCGAGATTCCGAAGGAACTCGACGGGATCTACCTGCGCAACGGCATGAACCCCCGTTCCGGTTTCTCGGAGCACTGGTTCTTCGGCAACGGCATGGTGCACGGCGTCGAGTTGAAGAACGGTCGTGCGTCGTACCGCAACAAGTTCGTTCGCACCCCGTACTACGAGAACGACATGGGCATGATGGACGCGCTGATGTCGCCGCAGGCCTCTCCGGCAAACACGCACGTCGTACCGCACGCCGGTCGAATCCTCTGCGTGGAAGAGGCGCACGTGCCCTGGGAGATCGATCGCGACCTGAACACGGTTGGTGTTCAGGATTGGGACGGCCGGCTCACGACGCCGTTCACCGCGCATCCGCGGGTCTGTCCCGAGACCGGTGAGCTTCTCTCGTTCGGCTACTCGATGATGCAAGACCCGTACGTTCACTACTATCGCATCGACGCCAAGGGAGAGCTCGTGCAGAACGAGCCGATCGAGATCCCGCGGCCGGTGATGATGCACGATTGGAACGTCACGCGGAACCACGTGATCTTCATGGACATGCCGCTCGTGTTCTCGCTGGAAGGTCCGAATCCGGGCTTCGCGTGGCGACCCGAGCACGGTTCTCGCCTCGGGGTGATGCCGCGCAACGGCACGAACGCCGATGTGAAGTGGTACGACATGAATCCCTGCTACGTCTTCCATCCCGTGAATGCGCACGAGGAAGGCGATCGGATCATCCTGCACGTCTGTCGCCAGCCGCACGCGATGAAGGGTGGGATGAACGACATTGGAGACGGCGAAGACGATGCTGGCCGCCTGTGGCGCTGGACGATCGACACCAAGACCGGGTCCGTCAAAGAAGAGCAGCTCGACGATGCGGCCGGTGATTTCCCGCGTATCGACGATCGGCGAGTCGGCCTGAAGGCGAAGTACGGCTACATCATGGGCCTGGATTCGGACAAGCCGACTCTGACCTTCGATCGGCGCCTGTTCAAGTATGACCTCGAGTCGGGCCGGCGCGAGACGCACGATCTCGGTAAGGGCTGGTTCGGTGGGGAGCCCTGTTTTGCGCCGCGCGCCGCCGATTCGGCGGAAGATGACGGCTGGGTGGTCTCAATCGTCTACGATTCGGACGAGAACGAGTCGCATCTCGTGATCGTGAACGCGCAGGACTTCGAGGCGGCACCGGTGGCGCGGGTTCGGTTGCCCCGCCGGGTGCCGTTCGGCGCACATGGCAACTGGCTTCCTGCCTAATTCTGGCAGTAGCCCACTTCAATCCGAGGGGTTAGGGGAAGGGATGCGGTCCTATCTCCTGCCCCTCGTTCTTTTGGTGCCCTTCTTTGTCGTCGGCTGCGGTGGTTCCTCGACGACCGACAGTTCGCAGGGTGCGCCCGCCGCCGAGTCCGTGGATCCTGAAGCGGGGCCCTGGGAATTGGTGCCGGAGGACCGCGTCGCCGAAGAGTGCGGCCTCGACCCAGCGCTGCTGCGTGAGGCAGACCAGGCGATCGACCGGCCGTGGGCGATCATTCGCTACGGGAAGCTCTGCCACGAGTACTACCCGAGTGGAGCCGACGAAGTGACCGAGGTGTACTCCGCGACCAAGACGCTCAGCGCGGTGGTCACTGGGATCGCGGTGTACGAGACGCGGGACCTCACCCGAACCGGACGCAAGACGGGGCCGTTGTCGGACACGGACCGAGTCGACCACTGGCTCGACGACTTCACGTTCAACCCCGATGCGCAGGTTGCGCACGTGCTCTCGATGGTGGCGCACAACGACGACCTTGGTCTCGACCAGAAGACGTTCGCGTACGATGCGGACGGAACGGTTCAGATCAACCGGCTGAGCGACGTGATCAACACCGCGATCGACCAGGATCCCGGCCGGTTCGGCGCCGACCTGGACGCGTTCACGCAGCGCTACCTCTACGAGCCGGTCGGCATGACAGGCTCCACGTGGACCGGCGGCGGCCCGGACAAGATCTTCGCCTTCACCTGGGAGACCACCACACGCGATATGGCGCGTCTCGGATTGTTGATGCTCAACGGCGGCGAGTGGAACGGCAACCGCGTTCTCTCCGAGGACTGGATCTACAAAATGACGCATCCGTCGTTTGAGGATGCGGCGACGACGTACGGCTACCTCACATGGGTCAGTACCCGCCTGCAGAATCCGTTCTTCGGGGACTGCGCTCCCGCTTCGATCTGGCCCGAGAATCCCCACGGCCTGTCGGACGCGCCGGATTGCGGCTACGGGGCCGAGGCTTCGTGTACGCAGGAGAACGATGTTGGCGTCTGGAGCGCACTGGGCCTCTTCGGGCAGATCATCACCGGCCATCCCGGCCTCGACATGGTGATTGTCGCAAAGGACATCGGTGATGCGGTTTCGGCCCGTGGCGCCTGGGCGTTCGCACGACCTGCGTTGGTTGCCGAAGATCCGCGTTTCGCGGGGGACGAGGCGGCCTTCTGCCAGGCGTATCGTTCGAGCGGCTACGCACCGGACCTGCGATGAAACTCGGAGTCTGCGTGGCGTCGCACATCGGCGACGTGGACTACGTCTGTCGCGCCGAGGCGCTCGGCTACACGCACGCCTGGCTCGCAGACAGCCAGATGATCTGGTCGGACTGCTACGCGACGCTGGCCCTCGCGGCCGATCGTACGAGTCGCATCTACATCGGCACCGGTGTCGCGGTCTCCGGAACGCGGCCCGCACCCGTGACGGCGGCGAGCATCGCGACCATCAATGCGATCGCGCCCGGCCGTACGTTTCTCGGCGTCGGGACCGGCAACACCGCGATGCGCATCATGGGAAAGAAGCCGCATCGGATCGCGGAATTCGATCGCTATCTGACGACGCTGCGCGCGCTCTTGCAGGGCGACGAGACGATGCACGAAGGCAAGCCGATCCGCCACGTGATGCCCGACCATGGTTTCGTGAACGTGAAGGACCCGATTCCGCTGTACGTTTCGGGCTTCGGTCCGCGGTCGCTCGGTCTCGCTGGAAAGCACGGGGATGGCGCGGTCATGGGGATGCCGCCGAGCCCCGAGGTCCTGCAGATCATGCTCGATCTCATCCGCGCGGGGGCCAAGGGCGCGGGTCGGACTCTCGACCGCGCGTCCTACCCGACGACGGCGCTTACGACGATTAGCGTGCTCGACCCCGGCGAAAGGACAGACTCGGATCGCGTTCGCGCCGAGTGCGGAGCCTTCGCCATGGCGACGGTTCACTACATGTACGATCAGTGGCGCCAGTTCGGGAACCCGCCGCCGGAGGTCGTACGACCGATCTGGGACGAGTACTGCGCGATGCTGGCGGACGTTCCGGACGATCGTCTCCACCAGAGAATCCACGCCGGCCACAATTGCTGGGTGCTGCCCGAGGAAGAGCGCTTCGTGTCTCGAGAGCTGATCGAATCGACCTGTTTGGTCGGCACGGCGGGTGAACTGGCGCAGCGACTGAAGGCGCTCGAGGAGGCGGGGTTGGACCAGTTGATGCTTCTCCCGGCATGGGAGCCGCGCTACGATGTTTTGGAACGAGTCGGCCGCGACCTGTTGCCGCTCCTGTCTTAGGGGACCCCCGATGAACGAAGCCGCGGAACTCACTCCGTACACCGGCGATGCCTTCATCCACGATGCGGATGCGCACATCATCGAAGAGCCGGACTGGATGGTCGCCCACGCCGATCCTGGTGTCCGAGAGAAGCTGAAGCCCGTCTTCGTTGCATCGGTGAAACCCGGCGAGGAGAGCATGGTCGACGTTTGGCGTCGGCGTCACGCCGAACCCGCGCGGCGCTCGAAGGCGGAGGCCGAGATCATGTTGACCAAGAACTGGTCGGCGCTCGGAAGCTTCATCGCACAAGACCGTCCTCGGGCGCTGGACCTCCTCGGCTTTCGAAGCCAACTCGTCTTCAACACGTTCACGAACGACTATCTCTACGCCGCCGAGCACAAGGACGATCTCGAGTTCGCCTACGGCCTCGCTCGCGCGCACAACCGCGCCATGGTCGAGTTCTGCTCGGTGGACCCCCGGTTGCTTGCGACGGCCTACGTTCCGCTCGCGGACTTCGAGCAGTCCCGCATCATCGCGCAAGAGTCGATCCGGATGGGGGCAAAGGCTCTGCTCGTCGCGTCGGGTTGTCCGAAGGGCCACTCGCCGAGTCACACCGGGCTGTTCCCGGTCTGGGCAATGGCGCAGGAAGCGGGCCTCCCCGTCGTGTTCCACGTCGGCGGGGGTGGCAAGCTTCTCGATCCCGCCTACTTCGAGAACGGATTGCCGCCGGTGCCGGACTTCCACGGGGGCGCGGAGAACTTTCGCTCTGTCGATTATATGGCGATTCCCTATCCGCCGATGCAGACGCTCGCGACGATGATCTTCGATCGGGTCTTCGATCACTTCCCGCGGCTCAAGGTGGGCGTGATCGAGCAGGGCGCCGTGTGGGTCCCGGGCTGGATGCGGTCCATGGACACGTCATTCAACGCGTTTCGCAGGAACGAGGAGCGTCTGCAGAAGCTCGAGCTCCTTCCGAGTGAGTACGTCCGCCGCCAAATCCGAGTGACACCGTATCCCGCCGAGCCGGTCGGCTGGATCATCGAACAGGCGGGGGAAGAGGTTTGCCTCTTCTCCTCCGACTGGCCGCACGTTGAGGGCGGGCGGAACCCGATTCGGCGCTTCGAATCCTCGCTCGAAGGGATCTCGGCACGCGCTCGGGCCAGTTTCTATAAGGACAATTTCATCGACCTGATGGGGCAGGGCCTCGCGGGCGTGCCCGCACCTTAGCTCCGGCGATCACTCGTTCGGCGAACTCCCTTGCCGCTGTGGGGGACTTGGGCTTAGTGCTGGCACTCCCCGATTCCGGGGTCGAGCCGGGAGGTTGGCACATGCAGCAGCTCAGTGGGATGGACGCCTCGTTTCTCTACTTCGAAACGGGGAACTCGCCGACGCACATCGGTTCCTTCGGGATCTACGATCAATCCAGTGCACCCGGCGGTCGAGTCACCTTCAAGGGGATTCTCGCTAACGTCGAGAGACGGCTGCATCTCGCGCGCTGTTTTCGTCAGAAGGTTGTGCGCGTCCCGATGGATCTCGACCATCCGTACTGGATCGAGGATCCAGAATTCGATCTCGAGTTCCACGTTCGCCACATCGCGCTGCCGCAGCCGGGGGATTGGCGACAGCTGTGCATTCAGGTGGCGCGGATTCACGCCCGCCCGCTCGATCTCTCGAAACCGCTTTGGGAGATGTACGTCATCGGAGGACTCGAGAACGTCGAGGGAGCCCCTCCGGGAAGCTTCGCGGTTCTGACCAAGATCCACCACGCGGCGATCGATGGGGTCTCGGGTGCGGAACTCGCCGCGGCGGTGCACGACCTCGAGATCGACGGGACGCCGCCTCCGCCAAAGAAGAAGTGGGAGCCCGAGACCGATCCGAGCACGTTGGATCTCGCGTCGAGTTACGCGGGGAGTCTCCTGCGTGACCCGTTTCGGTTCGCGCGCACCGTGCGCAACGTGGCTCCCGGCCTGACACGGATGCTCCGAGGGAATCCCGAGGTCGAAGTCGAGAACTCGGGGCCTGTGCCTCGTACCCGCTTCAACGGGGTCGTGTCGCCGCATCGCTCCATTGAAGCGAGGGTCTTCGCGCTGGATGACATTCGCCTCATCAGGAAGCTTGTCGCCGGTGCGACGGTGAACGACGTCGTGCTGGCCGTCTGTAGCGGAGCTCTGCGGCGGTATCTCAAGGCGCACGGCGAGCTGCCGGAGGACACCCTGGTCGCGATGGCGCCTATCTCGGTGCGGCCCGCTGATCAGCAGGGGGCCGCCGGCAACCAGATCTCGATGATGTCGGTCACGCTGTTTTCCGACGAGGCGGATCCGGTGAAGCGGCTGCAGAAGGTTCACGAGGGTACACAACAATCCAAGGCAACGGCCGCGGCAGTGGGTGCCAGGACGATGACCGACGTCACCCAGTTCATGCCGGGTGCGCTCGCCGGTCTGGCCGCGCGGCTCTACACTCGCATGGGCCTTGCGAACAACATCACGCCGTTCCTAAATACCGTGATCACGAACGTCCCGGGTCCGCAGATTCCGCTGTACTTCACCGGCGCGCGTCTGGTCGCTCTGCACGGCATGGGGCCGGTCATGGACGGGATGGGGCTCATTCATCCTGTGTTCAGCTGTTCCGGGAAGATCAGCATCGGCGTTACGGCCTGTCGCCAGATGATGCCGGACCCGGGCTTCTATGCGGAGTGCCTCCAGGTGTCGTTCGATCAGCTGCTCGGCGCCGTGGGTGTCGCACCGCGGGCGAGTTCGGTCCATTCGACCGCGGCGAGCTCGGGCTGAGAAAACCGGATCCATCCCCTATGCTTGTGGGATGAAGCGCTTCGAGAACAAGGTCGTCCTGATCACGGGCGCCGCTTCCGGCATCGGTCGAGCGGCGGCGGAACGAGTTGCGAGCGAAGGGGGACGGGTCTTCTGCGTCGACGTAAACGCCGATCCCCTGGCGGGGGTCGTTGCTCGGGTCGGCGAACTCGGTGGGGAAGGGGCGGCTCACGGGTGCGACGTCAGCCAGGCCGAAGCCTGTCGTGCGACGGTCGCGGCCTGCGTGGAGCGCTTCGGTCGCCTCGATGCCCTGGTGAACATGGCCGGGATCATCCGGATGGGTCACACCGAGAGCTTCTCGATCGAAACCTGGCAGCAGGTGCTGAACATCAACCTGTCCGGCACATTCTACATGTGCCAGGCGGCGATTCCCCATCTTCTCGAAGTGAAGGGGAACATCGTGAATGCCGCGTCGTCGATCTGTTTTCGCGCGACACCCTATGCGGCGGCGTACGCGGCCTCGAAGGGTGGGATCCTCACGATGAGTCGGATGTTGGCCGTCGAGTTCGGGAAGCAGGGGCTTCGCGTGAATTCGGTGGCGCCTGGGCAGATCGACACACCGATGGCGGCCCCTCCCGGATTTCCCGAGGACGCCGACTTCAAGATCATCCAACGCAGCATGGCGCTCACCGGGGGCGAAGCGCCGAGCGTGGTTGCCGCGGCGATCGCCTATCTGGCTTCCGAAGATGCGCACCACGTGAACGGCGAGCACATCCTCGTGGATGGCGCGACGTGCGCGTGACTCAGAGGTTGTTGTAGTCGACGCTCCACCACCGCTTCGGCGTGAGCGCCACGAGAATCGTGTCGGCGACGCTTTCGTCAGGGTGGGTCATCTGGAGATAGCCCAGGCCGATCTCGTCGCCGAGGTAGCGGATCGCCATCTCCTTCACGTGCCGCTCGTAGTCGATCGGCTCGATGGAGACCGGTCCTTCGACGCTCACGTAGGAATACGGCGGGGCTTCGGTCTGAACGCAGAAGCTGATGCGCGAAGCCTTCGCGACCAGCTTCGCCTTGCGGGATTCGCGGCCGCTCGCGAAGCGCAGCACGCCGCCGGGCTCGTACTGATACCAGACCGGGACGCTGCACGGTCCGCGGCCGGCTTCTTCCACGCTCACGATCCCGATGCGGGTTGCGGCAAGGAAGGTCTCTCGTTGTTCCTTTGACATGGCCAGCGACATGGTCTGGTTCCCCTTCTGTCGCCTCGTTAACAGACTTCCTGGGCGGGGCACTAGAGCGCGGGGCGCCATTGTGCTCCAACCTCGGGGAACCCATGAGTGAGACGAGAGACAAGTCGGATCGAGCGGAGGCGGTCGAGGTGCGCGGTTCGCACGATCGGACGAGTGCGCTCGGCGCGGCGGTCGACGTCGGCGTGCGGGCACGTAGTGGCGAGTCTCCACCGCTCGCCTTGGGGCGAACGGATTTGATCGCCCTCGAGCTTCAGTCGCTCGACGAGTCGATCCGAGAGTTGCGTGACTGCATGGGGCGCTTCGGAGAGGTGACGACGACACGCACCGGCTTCGGTGGTCGCGTGGAGTTGGCGTTGAAGGGAATCGTCCGGAAGCTAGTGCAGCGACACCTGGACCAAGAGAAGGAAGTTCACGTCGCCTTGCAGCGTGTGCTCGAACGGCTCTCGGCCTTACGGACGGCGGAGCATGCTTTGCTCGATGAAAACGCGACGGTTCTCGTGGACGACGCGCTTCGTCGCGACCGGCGAGCGAAGGAAGGCTGACGCGCGGCCGCCGCTCCGATGCAGATTCACCAGCTCCTAGCGAGCCTCGAGTATGGCGACGCGGTGGCGAATCAGGCAATCGCAATCCAGCGACACCTGCGCGCCCAGGGCCACGAGTCCGATCTCTTCGCGCCCTCGAGGCATCCTCTCGCCACCGAGCCGACGCGCCCGCTTGAGGAGATGCCGACGTCGCCGGACGCGGTCACGCTGTATCATCACGCGTTCTGGTCGGAAGAGATCCACGAGCGCCTCGGGACCCTCCCGGGGCGACTCGCGATGATTTATCACAACATCACGCCGGAACATTACTTCGCACCCTACAGTGCGGACCTGCGGTGGTCGGCGGCGCGCGCGCGCGCGGCGCTCGACCCGTTGCGGTCGCTCGTTGACATTCCGCTCACCGTTTCGGAGTTCAATCGAGCCGAGCTCTCGGCCGCGGGGTACGCCGACGTCGGCCTCTTGCCGCTTCCGATGGACGTGGGGCTGTTCTCCGACACCGCGCCCGACCCTGCCGTCGTCGAGCGCTACTCCGATGGCTGGACGAACTTCTTGTTCGTGGGGCGTCTGGCCCCGAACAAGAGGCAGGAAGACGTGATTCGCGTCTTCGCTTGGTACCACCGCTACGTCGACCGGGCGTCGCGGCTCCTGCTCGTCGGCGCCGCGCCGGAGATCGACGCGTATCGGGAGGATCTCGTCCGGGTGGCGGATTCGCTCGGAGTCGCCGACTTCGTGGTGTTCGCGGGGAAGGTGTCTTTTCCCGAACTCGTCGCCTACTACCGAGTCGCGGACCTGTTCCTCTGCATGAGCGAGCACGAGGGATTCTGCGCGCCACTCGTCGAGGCGATTTTTCACGATCTTCTGGTCGTGGCTCGCGCGGAGGGCGCGATTCCCGAAACGCTCGGGGATGCGGGGATTCTCGTGCACGGGCGGAACGTTCCGCGGATCGCCGAGACGATTGGGCTCGTGCTTTCGGATGCAGAGCTTCGTCGGGATGTGGTCGAACGGCAGCGGCAGCGGCTCGAGGTCTACACGCCGCAGCGGTTTGGGGCGGCGCTCGATGCGTTCGTCCGTCGGGTGGACGGTTCGACTTAGGTCAGCGCTTCTTCGGCGTGTCGGAGCCGATTTTTTTGAGCTCTTCCGACAGGGCGTCGACGCGGTCGCTCATCGTCCGGAGTTGGCCCTCGAGATCGTTGTGCGAGATCTCGATCGTTCGAACCAGTCCGTCCTGCAGGCGGAGGATCCCCTTCTTGAGGCGCCCCATGAATCCGCCGAGGGCTTCGCGGTGGGATCCGAACTCCATGGCGAGGGCGCGGCCCCGGAGGTCGCCACGCTCGGCGCTGCTGAGCAGGGCGTGGTACGCTGCGAGGTCGTAGCGGGTGACGAAGTGGGGATTCGTGTCGCGGGACAGGTCGACCGACGCACCGAGCTCAGGCGCGGGAAGGGCGAGGGCGCGGTCCAGCGCAGAGCGCACTTCGCCCGGGCAGGCATCGTCGTCGGCGGATGGCTCGTGCGCAGCAGCGGGTGACGCGGACAGCTCGATTCCTTCGTTCTGGAGACCGGTGTGCAGCTGTTTCTTGATGATGCCATTCGAGAAACGGGGAAGAATCGAGCGCTTCTGCCAGTCGACGACGGCACACCGCGCGGCCGGGTCGAGCGCGGCGAGGATCCGGCGCGCGATGGCAACGGGGTCGAGCTCGTCGACGGCCAACGGATGCGTGTCGAGCAGTTCTGCGACCGCACCGCACTTGTAGCCGACGACCGGAAGGTGACGGGTCATGGCCTCGAGGATCGGTAGTCCGAATCCCTCGTGCTCCGAGAGCCCGACGAAGACGTCGGCATCACGGTACGCGCGGTCGAGCTCTTCGTGGCTCACCTCTCCGGGGAGGTCGACGGTGACGCCGAGGCGCTGGCCGAGTGCACGGACTTCCGACACGTACCGACGCATGTCGTGATCCGGACGTCCGGGGAGTACGACGCGGACCTCACGGCCGCTCATCTCCGCGACCTCGCGCGCCGCGGCGATGAGGTGAAAGTGTCCCTTGTGGGGGACGACGCGGCCGACGAACAGGAGGCGTATCGGTTCGCTGGCGGACGCCCGAGCTTTTCCGTTGGCCGGCTCGGTTGTCTCGTCCGGCTCGCTCGGCGCGGGCGATTCGAGATACGCGGAGGCGGGATAGACGACGTCGACGCGGTCTTCGGTGATGCCGAGTACGCCGAGCTGACGGCGGGAGAACTCGGAGTTCGTCCACACGCGCGCGTTCGGGAGCGCGTCGGCCACGCGGAGCAGCTCGAGGAAGCCTCGAACGGTCTTGTACGCAGGCGCCGGGGAGTAGCTCGCGAAGAACCAGGGCGGGGTGTTGTTGTGCCAACGCAGGACGACGGGCGCTCTGGCGTCGAGGAGCAACTCATCACCTTCCTGCCAGCCGTCGACCCAGTGGTAGATGACCGGCCCGGGGGCGCGGCGCAGCGCCTCCGCGAGTTCTCCTACCGGGCGAGCATTGATGCCGGGGTAGTTCCTGGCATCGACGCGCTCCGCAAAGACCTGGACCGGGAGTCCCCAGCTTTGGAAGAGCCGGTACTGGAATGCGGTATCGAACGCGATCGAATCCGCGCGGAGATACATCCCTTGGACGAGTAGGTAGACCGGAGCCGTCATCGTTCCTGTAACGAGATAGCAATTGAAGGCCGCGGGACGAACCCGCGCGTTCGGTTGACTCCCAGCCCGTGCTGAGGGACGGTCGCGGACGCAGCGCCGTGCGCCGAATCTCTCATGAAAATCGCTCTTGTCGCGCCCAGTGATCACTCGTGCGGGGGGGTCGCCGAACAGCTTGCGTCCCGCGCTTCGGTCGATGTTCTGACCACCTGCCGGCGGGACGACGGTTCCCTGCGAGACTTCTTTTCGCCGGGTCGAGAGCAGGTGGAATCCTTCTGCCGGCACCGGTTTCGGTCGGACTACGCGACGGTGCCCGCGCTTGCGGGTCGGCTCGCGGCCGTCGTGTTCGAAGGGGAAGCGGAGCCGGCGCTCGAAGCGCGGTGGATGCAGGAGCGCGGACCCTATTCCTCGGCTCTCCTCGACCATCTCGCCGCCGAGGCGACCGGCTACGACGTGTTCGTCTTCTTCGGACTCGAAACCGCGACGACCGCTTTCGGGCTCGCGTGTGTCGGCGCGCCGTCGGTCGTGGTGCCGCAGTTGCGGGACTTGGAGATCTTGCAGTCGAGGCTTCTGCGGGCCGCGATCTCCGGTGCGGCGGGGTTCGTATTCGGCTCGGAAGAAGAGAGTCGTGCGGTGCGGCAGCACTGTGGAGCGGACATCCCGCACGCGACCGGTGAGGAACTCTCCGGAGCTTCGCTCCTCGAGGTGATTGAGCGGGTGACGGGGGTGACGTCATGACGGGCGAGGAGGCCGGCTCGGAATCGTATTCGGAAGAGTCCCGCAATCCGTTTCAATTAGGGCGTTTCGTTCAGTGGTGGCTAGCGTCTCTCGTCGCGGCGACCGGGATCGGTATTCAGGCCGTCACCGTACCACTCTTCATTCGCGATCGCGTCGAGGCGGATAACGGGCTCTTGCGATCGCGGCGGCCCTGATCGTGCAGAGCCTGCCGGGGGCCTTCCTGACTTTGTTTGGTGGCGCCTTCGCGGATCGCGTCGAGCGGCGCCGGGTTCTCGTGCGGACGTAAAGCGTCGTGGCGGTGGTCTCGACCGTCTACGTATTCCTCGCCGGCTTCGACGCGCGCGATCTGGCCCGTGTTCCCGCTGGGGGCGATGGTGGGCGCTGCGGGTGCCTTCACGAATCCGGCTCGACAGAGCATGCTTCCGCAGTTCGTGTCGCCGTCTCAGCTTCAGAACGGCGTGATCTTCGGAACGATGGGGTGCGCTACATCCGGGAGCGTCCGGCCCTTCTCGCCCTAATCCTCCTCGCGACGCTGCCCGGCGTCTTCTTCATCGGGCTGTTCTCCGTGACCGTACCGATCGTGGTTCCGGACATTGTGCAGGCGGGGGACAAGTGGGTGGGCATCCTGCGGGGATGCTTCGGCGTCTAGGTGTTCCTGTGCCCGTTGGCGCTCACCGTATGGCCGATTCCACGGTGCGGGTTGGCGATCTGCCTCTCGATGGTGTCGGGCGGAGCGGGCCTGACGTTCTACGGTCTGAGCGAGACGCTCTACATCTCGGCTCTCGTTCTGGTTTGGTGGGGCACCGGCGCGGCCGTCTTCATCAACTATGTGATTGCGCTTCTCCAGGAGAACACCGAGTCGCGGATGATGGGCTGGCTCATAACCATGTATTCACTAGCTTTCTTTGCCTCGTCGCCGATCGGCTACCTGCAGGCCGGCCCGGTCACGAGTGCGTTCGGGACGCAGGTGACCCTCCTGTCGAGTGGCCTGGTTTCGATGGTGCTGAGTGGCGCCTACGTGGTGCTCTTGAAGCCGGTGCGGGATCTACAGTAGCGGGAGGGGATGACTTCCTTGTCTTGTGGAGGCCGGGTGGCCCCGATGCTCGCGATCGTGTTCTCGTCTGCTCTCGTAGCGGGCTCTTCTTTGGCCGCCGGATTCGAGCCGGCGAAGCGGACGCACGCGCCGGAGTTGAAGCCTCCGAATCATCAGGCGGGCTCCGGAATCGAAGGGTGGGTCACGGCCTGCGTCACGGTGAAGGAGGATGGAACGGTGGGAGACGTTCGGGTCATCGACCTCAGCCCGAACGAGGAGTTCGCCGAGGCGGGGAAGAGCGCGGCCGAGGGTTGGAAGTTCAAGCCGGCGCAGTTCGACGGCAAGCCGACGGAGGAGGCGGACGTCTGTGACATCCAGCTCTTCACGGTCGGATCTCCCTTCGCCGCCAAGACCACTGCAACGTTGGAGGGCGCTGCGGCGTTCCTCGACGAAGAGGAGTTCGACAACGCGAAGCGTGCGTTGAAAGATCTCGCGGAAGACGGCCCGCTCACGCTGACGCAGGCGGCGCGGCTGCAGTTGTTGGAGTCTCGGATAGCCGCGAACGATAAGGACGAAGCGCGCGCGGTCGAAGCTCTCGAGCGCGCGACGATCAGTGGAGGACGCTTCTTGAAAGAGGACGCACGCCTCGCTGGTCTCGGCGCACGCTTCCAGGGCCTCGTGAATGCGCGTCGCTATCGCGACGCGCTCGATCTCTTCGCCACGTTCGAATCACTCGACGGCGGTGCTCAGCCCATGGTGATATTCGGCCCGACGGCCGCCGAGATTCGCGATCTCGAGAAGAGCGGCAAGTCCTTCGCGGTCCCTGGCAAGCTAGAGCCGGCCCTGGCCGCAGACGGCGGCGTCTGGCGTCACCGCCCTCTGCGCCGCGAGGTCGGCGTCCAGGACGTCGAGGGCAAGATCACCGCCCTCAGCATCGAATGCGACCGTCGCAAAATGCGCCTCGACTACCAAGAAGACATCTCCCTCACGATCCCGGAAAGCTGGGGCTCCTGCTCCATCTACGTAGAAGGCACCCCAGACACGACCCTCCGCCTGGTCGAGTACGGAGGGGACGTTGGTTAGTCGCGCGAATTTTGTTTAGTCGCGGACGCCAAACATCCCGGCCCGAGCTGATCTTCCACCGCGACTAAACAAAATTCGCGCGACTAACCAACGTCCCCTCCTCACGCCGCTGAGGCGCGTAGGCGGGGGCGGCGGCGGACGCGAAGGGGGAGGGCCTTTGGGCCGCGGAGGATCGTGTTATCGCCCCAGGTGATTTGGTCGGTTGCGAGGTCGATCTCGGAGAAGGTGTCGAGGAGAGCTCGGAAGGCGAGCTCGCCCTCGAGGCGCGCAAGTTGGGCGCCGAGGCAATAGTGCACGCCGTGGCTGAAGCTGAGGGCTCGTTTTTCGTCGCGGGCGACGTCGAGGATCTCGGGGTTGGTGAAGACCTCGGGATCGCGGTTCGCTGCACCCAGGAGCAGCACGAGCTGATCGCCCTTCTGGACCCGGTGCCCCTTGAAATCGAGATCCCCGGGGGCCATGCGAGACGTGAGTTGTACGGGGCTATCGTAGCGCAAGAACTCGTTGACGGCGCTGGGGATGAGCTCCGGTTCCGCCCGAAGCCGTTCCATCTGCTCGGGGTTTCGGAGCAAGGCAACCATGCCGGTGCCGATGAGGTTCGTCGTCGTTTCGTTCCCGGCTACGAGAATCAGCATCGTCTGGGCGAAGAGCTCGCCCGCCGAGAGTCGGTCGCCGTCTTCCTCGGCGGCGACGAGGCCTGAGAGCAGGTCGTCGCGTGGATCACGCCGGCGCTGTTCGACGATCTCTTCGAGGTAGGAACGAAGCTCGGCTTGTGCGAGAAGGCTGCGCCGGATGTCGTCGCCGCTCCCGAAGCCGAGGACCCGCACGCCCTCATCGGACCAGTGGCGGAAACGCTCGTGATCTTCGGCCGGAACGCCGAGCATCTCGGCGATTACGGTAACCGGCAACGGCGCTGCGAAATCCGCGATGAGTTCGATCTCGTCTCCGTCCGCCGCGCGCTCGAGCCACTGGTGCGCGAGTTCTTCGACGCGGGTCCGCATGCGCTCGATGGCCCGCGGCGTGAACGCCTTGCTCACGAGACTCCGCAGGCGGGTGTGGTCCGGTGCATCGATCCGCAGCATGCCGGTGCCGCCGTCGGTGTACGGCTCGGGTAGGCCCATGTTGCGGCGTCGCGCGGCGATCATCGGATAGCGCTTCCAGTTCCGCTCGTCGGAAGAGAGTCGCGTGTCGGCAAGCGCGTCGACGACATCCTGGTACCGAGTGAGAACGTACCCCGGCACCAGCGGGCTGCGATGGAACGGGTCGATCTCGCGCAGGCGTCGGTACTGCGGGTAGGGATCCTCCTGGTTGGCGCTGCCTCGGGGGTCGAACGCCACTCCGTAGCGGAGCCGTTCGTAGCCCATCGCCACTGCGGCGCCGGCGAGGATCCCTGCATGGGTCACGCGTTCGCGAAGGTTCATCTTGTCTCCCGTCCGTTCGGCACTGCCCAAGTCAGTCGGGCGGCCGTAACGCAGGATACGCAAGCCCCGTGCCTACAGCGGGCGCCGCAGACACGAGCACTTTGGTCGCAGGTGCAATCTTCGGACGGCACCCGCTGCCATCCGAATTCTGCGCCGGAGAGAGCCGGAGGGCGCGCGGTGTTCGCGCCCCCTCCGTGGATCTCAGCTCAGCATTCCGAAAATCTTCATCGTGACGTCGCCGCCGGCGTTGTAGGGCTTCGCGTCGCTCATGTCGGAAATCTTCGACCAGTTGGCTGCAACGTCGTCGACGCTGACATCCTTGCCGAGGTGCACGCCCTGTCCCTCGACGATGTGCACCTTGCTGTAGTACCCGGCGCCCGCCTCGATGATCGTGCCGTCGGGCGCGTCCTCACTGCAGAGGAACAGGACCGCCGGGGTCACGAGCTCGGGCTTCAGGGCCTCGAGCGCCTCCTTCGGCATGATGTCCTCTGTCATTCGGGTCGCTGCGACGGGGGCAACCGTGTTGACCTTAACGTTGTACTTCGCGCCCTCGATCTTCAGGGTGTTCATGAAACCGACCAGGCCGAGCTTCGCGGCGCCGTAGTTCGACTGCCCGAAGTTGCCGTAGAGGCCCGATGATGACGTCGTCATGACGATGCGGCCGAACTTCTGGTTGACCATGTGCTCCCACGCGGCGCGGGTGCAGTTCACGCTGCCCATGAGGTGCACGTCGACGACGAGCTGGAAGTCGTCGAGCGTCATCTTCTTGAACGTGCGATCGCGCAGGATGCCCGCGTTGTTGATCAGAATGTCGATGCGTCCGTAGGCATCGAGCGTGTCCTGGATGATCTTCTCGGCACCGGCGCGGTCGCTGACCGAGCTGCCATTGGCGATGGCTTCGCCACCCGCGCTCTTGATCTCGTCGACGACGGCGAGGGCTGCCTCGCTGTTGCCGCCGGTGCCATCGACGGACGCGCCGAGATCGTTCACGACGACCTTCGCGCCACGTCGCGCGAGTTCGAGAGCATGCTGCCTTCCGAGACCGCCACCCGCTCCGGTGACGACCGCTACTTTTTCATCGAAGCGAACTGCCATTTGAATCTCCTGTGGTTGAAGGGGCGATCACCGTGAAACGGTGCTCGAGGCGAACCCTGACCCGGTACTATGTGCATCAGGGGCGGGCAATGGAGCGCTCTATGCTCTCTAGATCGTGCTCGCGAACCCGAACGGTGGTTGCTGGATCCAGTCGAGCTCGGCTTCGCCTCGGCCAAGGGCGGCGGCGGTGAGATCCGCGACGCTGAACTGCGAGCCCGCGAGGTATCCGCTCGGTTGAATCTCGCACTCGATCCGATCGAGGCAGAAACGGATCTTCTCGCGCGCCCCGACGACGCCGTCCTCGGTGATCTTGTGCCGCCACATTTAGAACCGCCGGAAGACCGGCAGCATCGTCTGGATGAGGTTTCGTGCCGGGTTGCCCATCCGCATGGAGCGCGCGCACGGCCCTTGCGGGTTCCGCGTACAATGCCCCGCCGATGAGGTCGGCCCGGACCGGCGAACCGAGTTTTTCGTCGAAGAAATCTTCGAGCTCGAGAGCGCGGCGACAGTCCGTCCGATCTTGCGGGTACAGGTTAAGCGCGGGCTGGGCGCCTTCCAGCGCCTCGATGATCGCTGTGGAATCGGAGATCGCTCTGCCGTTCAAGAACAGGATCGGAAGCGTGGGCTTACCCGTCGCGAGGAGGGCGCGTGGAAGAGTAGTCGGCCGCGAGCACCTTGCGCTCCTACGGAATGCCCTTCCAACCGAGGCTATGCCCGACGGAGGCCCGGTCGCAAGCTCGTAGAAAGGCGACGGCTGGTCGTCGGCACCCGAGTGGCATACCTCGACGCATTATGCCGATCGAGTCCTCACCGTTCCGAGGTATCCCCTCACTACTTCACGACGTCGCGGATCGCGCGGCGCGCTACATTAAAGACCTAGATGCACGGGCTCCCTTTCCGGGGCTGCCGGCACTCGAGAAGATGGCCGCCCTCGACCGAGGCCTTCCCGAGGCTCCGTGTGCGCCCGCAGACACGATCGCCCTCCTCGACGAAGCATCGAGAGCGACGGTCGGATCGACCGGCGGACGTTACTTCGGCTTCGTGACCGGTGGCGTGCTTCCCGCCGCGTTGGGGGCGAGTTGGCTCACCACGGCGTGGGACCAGAACGCGTTCAATACGCTCTCTTCACCGGCTGCAGCACGCATCGAAGCGATCGCGTTACGTTGGACGCTCGACGTACTGGGACTTCCTTCCGATACGGCGGCCGCGTTCGTCACGGGTACGACGATGGGGCACGTCACGGCGCTCGCAGCGGCCCGGCATGCCCTCTTGGCGCGCAAGGGTTGGGATGTGGAAGCAGACGGGCTCGCCGGTTCCCCACCGCTGTTGGTCGTCGTGAGTGAGGAAGCCCACTCAACTTTGGGCAAGGCCCTGGCCGTGCTGGGGCTCGGCAAGAACCGCGTGCGAGCCGTCCCGACAGACGCACAGGGGCGCATGCGCCCCGAGGCGCTCGGCGATCTCGACGATGCGACGATCGTCTGTGCACAGGCAGGGAACGTGAACACCGGTGCGTTCGATCCGCTGATGGAGATCTGTGCGCACGCGCATGCGGCTGGCGCCTGGGTACACGTCGATGGTGCTTTCGGATTGTGGGCCGCGGCCGCGCCCTCGACGCGCGCTCATACCGTGGGCCTCGAGCAGGCGGATTCCTGGGCGACGGACTTCCACAAGTGGCTGAACGTAACCTACGACAGCGGCCTCGCCGGCGTACGGGACGGAGAGGCTCTGCGCAGCGCGTTCGCGATGCGCGCTCCCTACCTCTTGATGGGGGAGTCGCGCGAGCCCATGGACTACACGGCTGAATCGTCGCGTCGGGCCCGCGGCACGGAGGTCTGGGCGGCGCTACATTCTTTGGGACGGCAGGGTGTCGCCGACCAGGTCGAGCGTTGCTGCGCACACGCCAGGCGCTTCGGCGTGGCTCTCTCGGACGCGGGTTGTGACGTGCGCAACGACGTTGTTCTGAATCAGGTTTTGGTTTCCTTTGGTGACGATGCTCGGACGCGCCGCGTGATCGACGCGGTCCAACGCGACGGCACGTGCTGGTGTGGCGAGGGCGTTTGGCGGGATCGCGTGTCCATGCGGATCAGCGTGTCGTCTTGGGCGACCACGGAGGAGGACGTAGGGCGGAGCCTGGAAGCGATTCTGCGGTGTAACGCGGCCACCGATTGAATCGGTTCCCGGGCGGGTAGGTCGTGTTGGAACCAGACCCCCAGACGGGGAAGCGCGACCGACTGCGCGGGACCACGCGCCTGCGCGGCAAAGACGTGACGCGCGAGGATTTCTAGTCGCCGATCATTCGGCCGGCGGCGGCTCTTGGTCGACGAGGATGTCGCGCAGAGAGAACTTCCACCCGGCCTTGGTCTTCACGAAGTGGTCGCGGTAGATGCCGGTGTTGCTGAACCGGGGGGCGGGCTCGCCCTTGAACTGGAACGTCACGGCGAACATCGTGTCCGAATGCACGGTGCCGTCGTCCTGGGCGGTGAACATCGTGTTCGTCTGAAAGTGACGGGACTGGAGCATCCCGATCTTCACGGAGTTGTCGTAGAAGCCCTTGATGAAGTTGGCGCGTTCTTTGTTCGACCCGTACTTCCACGCGAGTTGGCCGCGGAACGAGGCCTGGATGACGGCGTCGTCCTGGAACAGATCGACCCAGCCCTTCTGATCGCCCCCGTCCCACTCGTGGCTGTACGCGGAGATGAGGTTGAGGAGCGCCACGCGGTCCTCGGGTGCGAGATCGGCGGCGTCCACTCTGGACGCGGGCAGCACAGCGAACCCGGCCGCGAGTACGAGGGCCAGTAAACAGCGCGAGACGAACGTGTGCATGGACAACTCCTTCGGTTCAACTCGCGGCACGGACGTGGGCGAGAAGGGCCTCGTTGACGGCCTCGGGTGCTTCGATGGTGACGGCATGTCCGGCATTCGGGACGACGACGAGCGTTGCGCCCGGGATCGGCGCGGCGATCGCCTCCGCATTCGGAGTGAGGAGGTCGCCCCCCGCTGCGATCACCAACGTCGGAACGGCGAGCTTCGCGAGGTCGTCGCTCCGGGTACCGGACCAGTCGCGAAGGCCGGCGACGGCTCGGTGGAGCGTCGCGGCAGGAACGCGGGACACCGTGGTGCCGAGTCCGCGAACGATTCGTTCGCGCCGGCCGTCATCGGCGAGGAACTCCGCCGAGAAGAACCAGGGCAGAAGCGAGCGCGCGAGAACGTCGGGCGCGACGTCGCCGGCGAGCCGGGACCAGCTGTCGGAGACCGCATCGAGGCGCGCGTCGCTCACGACGAAGGGCGTGATCAGGGTAAGGGAACGGACTCGCTTCGGCTGCGTCAGGGCGAACTCGAGCGCCACCGCGGCGCCGAGGCTCGCTCCGATTACGTGGACGGAGCCTTCGCAGACAGCGGCCGCATCGCTGGCCGCCTGCGCGACGGAGTAGCTGTCTTGCTCCGGCGCATCGGAGCCGGCGACCCCGCGTGGGTTCACGCCGTAAACGCGATGGTCCGCGGCGAGAGTGGGGATCTGTTGGGCAAAGGCCGAGACGTCGGTGCCGAGGCCCGGAAGCAGAAGGACGGCCGTGCCGTCGCCGTGTTGGGGAACGTCCAGCGAGACGTCGTCCGCGACGGCGATGAGCCGCTTCCGGCGCTCGGCCCACTCCCCCACGTCCTCGCGTAGAATGCGTCCGCCCGGACCGGTGCCGGTGACGCGGGAAATGTCGACCTCCAGGGCACGCGCGAGAACGCGGGCCGCGGGTGTGGCCGGTGCGGTGCCGGGCCGGCGGCTCGGTGCCGGTGTGGCGGCTCGGACGGCCGGCCGGGTCGGCTTGCGCGCGGGAGCGGCCCCCGCGTTCGCCGCGGTCTCTTCGGCGTGCGCGCTCTCGAACGCGGCGACGTCGAAGGAATCGTCGTCGCCTTCCGTGACCGCAGCAAGCAGCGTCCCACACGGGACGGTGTCGCCGCTCTCGACGTAGTAGTGGCGAATCACGCCGGCCTCGGCCGCCTCGATCTCGATCTCGGCTTTCTCCGATTCGATGATCAGGACGACCTTGCCCTTCTCGACACGGTCCCCGACGGCGTACGGCCATTCTACGACCGTACCTTCCTCCATCGTGATGCCCAGCTTGGGCATGGCGATCGGAGTCGGCATCAGGTGTTCCAGCCGAGCTGTTCGTGCACGGCAGCGATGATCTTCTCTTGCGACGGCATGTAGGCGTCCTCGAGAACCGGGCTGAACGGAACCGGTGTGTGCGGTGCGGTGACCTTCTTCACGGGCGCGTTCAAGAAGTCGAACCCCTTGTCGATGCAAAGGGAGCCGATCTCGCTGGCTACGCCGCAGTGCGGTGTCGCTTCGTCCACGATCACCAGGCGACCGGTCTTCTCGAGACTCGCGAGTACCGTGGTTTCGTCGAGCGGGTACAGAGAGCGGAGGTCGACGACGTCCGCTTGCAGGCCGTCTTCGGCGAGCGACTCCGCCGCTTCGAGAGCGGTGTGAACGGTTCGGCCCATCCCGACCAGCGTGACGTCACCGCCTTCGCGGACGACGGTCGCGGAACCCAGAGGGATCTCGTAGTCGCCCTCGGGGACTTCCCCTTCGCTGTTCATGAGTGACTTCGTCTCGCAGAAGATGACCGGGCTGTCGTCGCGGATCGACGCGAGCAGGAGGCCCTTGGCATCGGCTGGGGTCGAGGGGATGACCGTCTTCAAACCGGGGATCCCGACGGTCATGCCGTAGAGGGCCTGCGAGTGTTGGCTCGCGGCCCGGTTGCCGGCGCCGACGTTCGTGCGCAGCGTGAGGGGCACCCGAGCCTTGCCGCCGAACATGTAGCGCATCTTCGATGCCTGGTTCAGCAGCGGGTCCAGCGCGACGCCGAGGAAGTCGATGAACATCATCTCGGCGACAGGACGTAGGCCGGTGGCTGCGGCGCCGACGGCCATGCCGATAAAGCCCATCTCGCTGATCGGCGTGTCGCGGACACGTTCGGCACCGAATTTTCCGATGAGGCCGCGGGTCGCGCCGAAGGGGCCGCCCCAGGCGTCCTCGATGCCTTGATCTTTGCGGCCGCCGCCACCGGCGACGTCTTCGCCGAGAACGATTACGTCGTCATCGGCCGCCATCGCGATGTGCAGGGCCTCGTTGATTGCGTCGGTGAAGGAGAGAGTGCGCGCCATGGATCTACTCCGTCACGTAGACGTCGGTGAGGACGTCTTCGGGGGAAGGGAAGGGGGCCGCCTCGGCGGCTTCGACGGCGGCGTCGATCTCTGCGGTGACTTCCGCGTCGATACGACGGAGCGCCTCTTCGCTCACGAGGCCCATCTCGATGGCCTTCTCTTCAAAGGTCGGAAGGGGGTCGCGGTTCTCTTTCCAGTCGTTCAGCTCTTCGTCGCTGCGGTAGCCAATCGGGTCGCCGACGAAGTGGCCGAGGAAGCGATAGGTTTTGCACTCGACCAGCGTGGGGCCTTCGCCGTTACGTGCGCGTTCGATAGCTTCGCCTGCTTTCTCGAACACGTCGAAGAAGTCCATGCCGTCGGCGACCAGGCTGTGCATCGCGTAGGATTTGGCGCGGACGGCGAGATCCGTCATGGGCGCGGCAAACTCAAGCGGGGTGGCTTCGCCGTAGCCGTTGTTCTCGAGGATGAAGACGGCGGGCAGCTTCCACGTCGCGGCGAGGTTCAGAGCCTCGTGGAACTGCCCCTGATTCGTTGCGCCGTCACCGAAGAACGCGATGGCGACGCCACCGGTCTTCTTGATCGACGCGGTGAGCGCCGCGCCGACGGTCAGCGGGATTCCCGCGCCGACGATCCCGTTTGCCCCGATCATCCCGAGGTCGATGTCGGCGATGTGCATGGAGCCGCCCTTGCCCTTGCAGATGCCCGTCTGGCGACCGAAGAGTTCGGCCATCATCCCCCGGAGGTCGACCCCCTTGGCGATGCAGTGGCCGTGGCCCCGGTGGTTGGAGCTCACGTAGTCGCGCTCGTTGAGGTGGGAGCAGACGCCGACCGCGACGGCCTCCTGGCCGACGTAGAGATGGAGGAACCCGGCGAGCTTGCCGGCCTTCATCATGGTGTCGAGCCGTTCCTCGAACGATCGAATCGTTCGGAGCTGCTGGTAGACGTCGAGAGCTTCTTCGCGGGAGATCAAATCTGGGCCTCCTGGGGCTTCAGAGCCGACACCTGTACTTCACAGCCGACTCAGGGAGAACTGGAAGCAACTCAGGGGCCCGCCCAAACGGGCTTCAGACGGCCCGGAAGTCGTCAAATCGATGCATTTCGACATTCCGTGATGCAGCGATGCATGGGGCGCGGAATGCACGCGGAGCGTTGTGGGGTCCGGGTAACGGCGATAGGACGGAGCCCGTGGCACGACAAGTGAACTTTGGCCTTTGGTACGACTTCCGGAACCCTGAGCCGTGGCGGGTGCCGTTCGAGCGCTTCTACGAGCAGACCCTGGAGCAGATCACCTGGGCGGAGGAGATCGGTTTCGACTCCGTCTGGCTGACGGAACACCACTTCTGCGAGGACGGCTACACGCCGTCGCCGCTGGTCCTGGCGGGAGCGATCGGGAGCCGGACCAAGCGGATGCGGATCGGCACGAACCTGATGCTGATCACGATCCACAACCCGATTCGGCTCGCTGAAGACGCGGCCACGGTCTCATTGTTGACCGGTGGGCGCTTCGATCTCGGTGTGGCGATCGGCTACCGGGAGCTCGAGTTCGACGCCTTCGGGCGGAAGCTCATCAATCGCCCGAGTCTGATCGAGGAGGGGGTCGAGATCGTTCGTCGAGCGTGGCGCGGTGATCCGATCGACTTCCAGGGAAAGCGCTACTCCTTCGGCGATATCCGCGTCACGCCGACTCCGGAGCACGCGCCCCGCCTTCTCCTCGGCGGCATGGCGGACGCGCCGATCGAGCGCGCGGCCCGGATCGGCGACGGTTTTCTGTCCACCGGGGGCATCGGGCACGATGTCTATCTCGAAGGCCTCTCGAAGGCCGGAAAATCACCTACAGACGGCGCGATCTTCGCGGGCAACTGGGCGATCGTCGCGGCGGACCCGGAGCGCGAGGCCGCGAACGTCGGGGATCACGTGCTCTACCAGATCAACGAGTACGTGAAGTGGGGAGCCTTCGGACCTCCCGGCGAGGTTCCGCAGTTCCCCGATGCCCCCACCGCCATCGAGAACGGCCTGTACGAACTCTGGACCGCCGACCAGGCGGTCGAAAACCTCACCGCGATGCTCCGCCAGTACCCGCAGGTGAAAGACGTCCACTTCTGGGCCCAATTCCCAGGCGAATCCATCGAATCGGGCTCGGCCCGCATGGAGTACCTGGCCCGGGAAGTGTTGCCGCGAGTCCGGAGGGACGTGCTCTAAGGCACGACGTCCCCCATAAGTCCTACCGGTCGCGAACCGGCGGGATGACTTCTTTGGTGAAGCGCTTCATGGAACTCTTCACCTTTTCGTTTGCGAGGCGCCTCCCGCAGGAGATCTGCTTTTTGGCCGACATCGCGTTTGAGGGCGGTGATCTTGTCGATCGCGGTTGTCGGGTCGTCTAGGAGGATGATGCTCCCCGCGGGGGGGGATGTCCCGTGCCAACGCCGCGCCCGGCGCTGCCCCGGGGCACGGGGCTTGCACGTTGGAGGTGCATCGACAACCTTGAGGCCCGCCATTCAGCCGACCCACCGAGGGACCAGACATGAGTGCACTCTCCATCGAAGACAAGCAGACGATCCAGGAGCTTCTCGCACGCTCCGCATGGGCCTACGACGAGAAGCGTCTCGACGTGATGGAGGCCTGCTTCACGGAAGCGGCTCAGATGCGTCTGCGGATCGCGGGGGGTGATGTCGTGGGGCCTTACGACGGGCGCGTCGCGGTGCTCGACCTCATTCGCGGGTCGATCGAATCGCAGACCGACCAGCGGCGGCACGTGATTTCGAACGTCTTCTTCGAATCGGAAGAGGGCGACACGGCGGTGGTCTTGTCGAATCTGACCCTGCTCGCGACCGCGGGCGGAGAGATCTCGGTTCTGTCCGCCGGTCTTTATCGTGACACGGTGGTGCGCGACGGGAACGGCTGGAGCTTCCGCGAGCGCTTTCTCTCTCTCGATCGCCCGTACTGACGAAGGCGTCGCAAGGTGAACGTCGGAACCATCCCCGCGAAGCACGCACGCCTCCATCCCAACCGCGAGGCCGTGATCGATGCGACGACCGGACGCCGAGTCACGTTCGGTGAGTTGGAGAATCGCGTACGCCGCCTCGGAAACGGGCTGCGCGGTGCGCTCGGGCTCGCGCCGGGCGATCGCATCGCGATCCTTTCGAAGAACAGCGTCGAGTTCCTCGAGGTGTATTTTGCGGCCGGCCGGCGTGGTCTGATCTCACAGCCGCTCAACTGGCGACTCGGTGTCGCCGAGATGGCCCGCATCCTCGAAAACGGGGCCCCGCGCGCGATCGTTTTCTCGAGTGAGTTCGAAGCCGAGGCGACCGAGCTCCGTGCGCTGGTGGCGGTGGAGCACTGGCTCGAGTACGGCGGCGGCGAGAAGAGCTACGAGAGCCTCCTCGATCGCTCGGACGACACGGACGAATCGATCGAGGCGGTCGACGCCGATCCGTTCTTCATCCTCTACACCGGGGGGACGACCGGGGAGTCCAAGGGCGCCCTGCACACGCACGGTAGTGCCACCATGGGCATGCTGAACCAGACCGTCGCGGAGCGTATCGTGCCGCACGACGTCTACATGCTCACCGGGCAGATGTTCCACATCCCGATGGTGCTCGCGATGAACTATCTCGCGCACGGGTGTCCCCTGGTCCTCATGAACTTCGACGCGCGCCTGGCGCTCGAACTGATCCAGCGAGAGCGGGTGTCGGCCTTCCTCGGCATCACGACGATGTTGAACTGGATGATGGCCGAGTCGGGATTTTCGGGCTTCGACTTGTCGAGCCTCCGCAACATTCAGTACGGCGGCGGCCCTATGCCGCCCAATGTCGTTCAGGCGGTACTCGAGTCGTTCCCGTGCGAGGTGATCCAGGGGTACGGGCAGACGGAGGGGGCGACGATGACCTTCCTGTCTCAAGAAGATCATCGCGATGCTCTCCAAGGCGTGCACGCCGAACGGCTTCACTCCTGCGGTCGCGAGGGCTTCGTGACCGAGATACGGGTCGCGGATTCCGACGGCCACACGACTCCGCGCGACGGTACGACGACCGGTGAGATCCTGGTGCGTTCGCCCGCGAACATGCGCGAGTACTGGCAGAAGCCGGAGCTCACCGCGGAGACGCTTCGCGACGGTTGGATGTGGACCGGTGACATCGCCACCTGGGACGCCGAGAGCTACGTCTACATCGTCGACCGAGCGAAGGACATGATCATCACCGGCGGAGAGAACGTCTACTCGGTTCAGGTCGAGGCTGCGATTCACAAGCATCCCGCTGTCCTGGAAGCCGCGGTGATCGGTGTACCCGACGACGAATGGGGCGAGTCGGTGAAGGCGGTGGTCGTTCTGAAGCCGGGCCAGGAGGCCTCCGCGAAGGAGATCATCGACACCGCGCGAACCCACTTGGCCTCGTATCAAAAGCCGCGCTCGGTCGATTTCGTCGAGGCACTCCCGAAGGCTCCCACCGGAAAGATCTTGAAGCGGCAGCTGCGGGAACCGTACTGGAAGAATCGGGAACGAAGCGTATGAGTCGCCTCACATCGGAAATGCTGTCGCACGTCGGTCGCTCGCGCGTGCCGGTGATGGAGCTCGCGACGCGCCGGGAGATCCGCAAGTACTCGATCGCCACTCGCCAGAAGCTGCCGAAGTATCTCGAAGGTGTCGAGGCGCCACCCCTCTTCTACGTGGCGCTGTTCTGGGACGTGGTGTCGCTCGATCGGATGACCCCGGACGGCATCACCGTCGATCCGCTCCTGCCCGAGCTACCCTTCCCGCGCGTGATGGCCGGTGGGATCAAGACGCAGTACTCCCAGCCGATTCGTTGCGGCGACTATCTCGTTGCGAAGCGCACCCTCACCGATCTCTACGAGAAGGAAGGGAAGTCCGGTCCCCTCTGCTTCTACGAGGTCACCCTCGACGTGAAGACCGACACCGGCGCGCCGGTCCTGGTGGAGAAGACGACGCGCATTCTGCGCTGAGCGGCGAATCATGGCGAGAATCGAAACCATCCGCGTCGGCGACGCGCTTCCCGAGACGAGTCACTCCCCGACCATCGTCGATCTCTTTTTCTACAATGCCGCGATCTGGAACGGTCACCGAATTCACTTCGACGAAAAATACGCGACCGAGGAAGAGAACTACGAAGGCCTCGTCATTCAGGGGCCCCTTCAGGGCGACTGGATGAGCCAGTGCTTGATGGAGTGGCTGGGCGAAGACGGCGCGCTCGTGGAGTTCGAGTATAGCAACCGTCAGGCGGCGTACCTTGGTGAGACGTTGCAGGTCGGCGGGAAGGTGACCTCCGTGGACGGGGCGTCGGGCGAAGTCGCCTTAGAGCTGCACGTGCGAAACGAGGCCGGTGACGTGATTGCACCGGGCGCCGCCCGCGTCCGGATCGGCTGAGCGGATGAGTCGCTCAGGGAGCCTCCGCGGTGCCGTCGCGATCGTCGGCATCGGCGACACGGAACTCGGCAAGCTCCCCGGACGCGGGGCGACGGACCTCACTATCGATGCGGCCGCACGCGCTCTGCGCGACGCGGGCATCGACAAGGCCCAGGTCGACGGCCTCATTACGTCGAACTCGATGGTCGAGCCGCACATGTACCACGCGGAAATGGTCGCGCAGACGATGCAGATCTTCCCGCGCTACTGCATGACGCTCGCCGCCGGTGGTGCGACGAGCTTCGCGGCGATTCATCACGCCGCCTCCGCAATCGCGACGGGGATTTGCGAGACGGTCCTGATCAGTTCCGCCGACAACCTGCGCACCGGCCTCACCCGCGAGCAGGCGATGGCGCAGCAGTCCTCGACTGGCCATCCGCAGTTCGAGGCGCCTTACGGTGCGCCGGTTCCGGCGTCCTACGCGTTCCTCGCGCACGCGCACATGCATGAGTTCGGAACGACGCCGGAGCAACTCGCCGCCGTCGCGGTGACGACGCGGCATCACGCCTCGCTCAACCCGACGGCGGAGAAACGCGACCGGATCGAGATCCGCGATGTCCTCGAATCACGAATGATCGCCGACCCCCTGCACTTGCTCGACTGTTCGCTCGTTTCGGACGGCGGCTCCGCGGTCATCGTCACGAGCGCAGCGCGCGCGCGTGACTACCCCCACGCTCCGGTCTACTTGCTGGGTGCGGGGGAGGGGCATTCGCACGAACACGTCTCGGCCGCGCACAGCCTGGTGACGTCGGCTGCTCGGGAATCCGGCGAGCGCGCCTACACGATGGCAGGCCTCACCCCGAAGGACGTGGACTTCGCGCAGCTGTACGATTGCTTCACTCCGGTCGTCTTGATCGAGCTCGAAGACCTGGGCTTCTGCGCCAAGGGGGACGGGGGTCCTTTCGTCGAGGCGGGGCACACCGCGCTCGGCGGACGTCTTCCGACGAATACGCATGGGGGGCTCCTCTCGCACAGCCACCCCGGAAACCCGGGCTCCATGTTTGCGCTCACCGAAGCCGTGACGCAGCTCCGCGGTGCCGCGGGTGAACGACAGGTGGAGAACGCGGAGATCGGTTTGGTGCACGCGCAGGGCGGGATCCTCTCCAGCCACTGCACTCTCCTTCTCGGAAAGGACCCATCGTGAGCGCGGACGCCCCCAAGCCGGCGCCGCGACCGACTCCGGAGACGGAGGCCTATTGGGAGGGATGTCGCGCGGGCGAGATTCGCCTACAGCGCTGCGGGGAGTGTGCCCAGGTGCAGTTTCCGCCGCGTCGGTTCTGCTCGGGTTGTCTCGGGGTCTCCCTCACGTGGGAGCCGGCGTCGGGTCGCGGAAAAGTTCGTAGCTACAGCGTGGTCCGCCATCCGATCTCGCCGGCGTTCGCGAGCGACGTACCGTACGTGGTCGCGCTGATCGAGTTGGACGAAGGTCCGACGATGATGGCGGGTGTGAGGGGTTGTGCGATCGACGACGTGTCGATCGGGTTGCCTGTTGCGGTCGAATTCGAAGAACGTAGTGAGGCGATTCACCTTCCGTACTTCCATCCGCGTTGAGCGGCGGCTTCACGTCTCGAGCAAGAAGCGACCGCTCACGATCGCGCCTCCGGCGCCGAGGAACGCACCCTCGACCACGTTCCACTCGCCGACGATCAGACGCTGCACCCTTACGAGATCATCTCTGTCCTGAATCGAACCGCTCCGTGAATGCTCGAGTACCGGCTCCTACAGGAGCGTCGTGTTCTCGTCTCGATCGGTCTCGTGGCCTCGGAGTGCCTTTCGTAGTAGGGCGTGCCTCGCCCGGAGCTCAGAGCGAGAATCAGCTACATTCGAGGTCGAGCTGGTTCCCGTTGTGGTCGGACGGCCAGCACATCGCGAGGGGCAGCGGGCCGCACGCTTCGAACGGATTGGCCTGATCGGCCCACATGGTGGTGGCGACGCCGTCCCCATCGGAGTCGGTCGGCGAATCGACGGAACAGGTGGCGGATTGGGGTGGAATGCGGAAGATGAAGTCGATCCGCTCGTCGCTCGTCACGGCGGGCGATTCCAGATCGACCAGCGAGCTGTTTCGATTGGATCCGCAGCCGATTCCGGTGACGAGATCGCAGGTCGCTCCGGCTTCGACCCAAGTGTCGATCCAGCCGCGATCGGTCATCTGGAGGTACTCGAACTCGCCGGGCTCGGCGTTGAAGTCTCCGGTGATGAGCGCCGACGTCGGGACGTCGTGCCGGGCCTCGACGAACGCGGCGAGTTGCACCGACTGGCATTCCCGGACGGTCGCCGCGCCGGCGTTCACGCATTCGGTCGGGCAGGTGCCTCCGCAGGGGCCGGTGGCGTCGTCCGCGCTCGATGCGAGGTGGGTCGTGAAGACGTCGATCGGTCCGGTCGTATGGTCGATGCGGGTATAAAGGACGTTCCGGAAGCCGGGGAACAAGCCGATCACTTCGGAGATTCCGATGGGGTAGCGGCTGAGAGTGATGGCATCATCCACGTTGTTGAACGTGCCCACGGCCATTTCGTAGGTGAACGGGCACGCTGTCCCGAGCTGCGCCTGGATCAGCGGAACCATCGGCGTCCAGATCTCCTGCAGAGTCACGACGTCGGGGCATCCGGTCCCGGAGATCCAGTCGTACAGCAGGTCGACCCGGTCGGATTGTCGGCAGTTGAGCGGTGTGCAGAAGAGGCCGTGGAGGAGATTCAAGTTGACGACGGTGATGTCGTTCTTCTCGGCACACCCGGCGGGCGCCGGTGCGGCCTTTGCGAGGACGCGGCCGGACTCGTTTCGCTTCACGGTGCCGCCGAAGCTCGCGCAGTACCGCACGCCGTCGATCTCGAGGCGTACGGACACCGGAAGGCGCTGCGCGTTCGCGGCGAGATCGCACGGCCAACTCTCTCCCTTCGCCGAGATCGTAATGCGTCCGTCCCGAATCAGGACTTTGCGCACGCCGCCGGGCTGGGCCGCGACCGGGCGATACTTCCAACCGGTGACGGGACCGCTGCCCCCGAGCGGCTGCCATCCCGCGGGGTCGAGTTCGATTTCCGCGTAACAGTGCCCGGTCTCGGCGCCGCCGGATACGACGATTCGTGAGCCCAGTGAGGGGTCGGCGAACGGAGCGCTGATCGCATCGTCCTTGAGGACGACGCTAAGCTTCCGCGCCTTGGCGTTCGTCGCCGACGCCTTCAACCTAAGCTTCTGGCCGGCGACGGGGACGTCGACGGCGGTTGCCTGAGGCGGCAGAGCGAGCAGGATTCCGAGTGCCAGCGCGGGGGGCCCCATCCAGGATGTCATGGCGGCATTCTCTCACTCCCCGGGCTCGGTTTGTCAACGTCAAACGGCCGACCTCGCGCGGCTTGTAATTCGGTGTCGCATCGGGGAAGGACCCCCATGCGCGCAGCCGAGATCAACGAGTACGGTGAGCCGGATGTCTGCCGCCTTACAACCGAGCGGCCTGACCCGCGACATCGCGGGCGAGGTCGTCGCGTTGGGCGAGAGCCGCTCGGCCCTCGGGAGCTACGCGTGGCCGGTCGCGCAGCCGACTGGTGAAGGCATGGCGGAGATTGCGCAATTGGCGGCGGCTGGGAAGATCCGACCGCAGGTCACCGATACGTATCCCCTGGGTCGGGTCGCCGAGGCGCATGCACGTCTCGAGGCCGGGCACATCCCCGGGGAAGATCGTTTTGACGCTCGACTAGGGCGACGAGGAGAGGGTTTCAGTGGGTAGACTCGACGGAAAGATCGCGTTGATTACGGGGGCGGGTCGGGGCGTGGGCTACGGCATCGCGATGGCGATGGCGAAGGAGGGAGCCGACATTGCGATCGTCGAGATCGACTCTGAGACCGCGGGGAAGACCAAGAGCGAAGTCGAGCGGCTCGGCCGCCGGAGTCACGCCGTCGTGGCCGACATCGCGACGCGGGAGGCGTGTGAGACCTCGGTCGCGGCGTGCGTGGAAGCGCTCGGCGGACTCGACGTCTTGGTGAACAACGCGGCCGTCGCTCCGCAGATCGCTCCGATCGTCGAGATGCAGGATGAGCCGTTCCGGCGAACGGTGGACGTCTGCATGATGGCGACGTTCTGGTGCATGCAGGCGGCCCATCCTCATCTTCTGGCGCGCGGTGGCGGTTCAATCATCAACTTCGGTTCCGGGGCGGCCACGAGCGGCATGGTCAACCAGATCGCGTACGCGGCGGCGAAAGAGGGCATTCGTGGGATGACCCGCGTCGCGGCGAATGAGTGGGGGCCGCAGGGGATCCGGGTGAACACAATCTGCCCGCTCGCGACGTCGGAGGCCATGGTCGGGTGGGCCAAGGATCAGCCCGGTCTCCTCGCGCGATATGAAGCGAAGATTCCCCTGCAGCGGATCGGCGATTGTGAAGACGATATCGGCCGCGCCGTGGTCTTCCTGGCCAGCGAGGACGCGCATTACGTCACGGGGAACACGATGTTCCTCGATGGGGGCTACGGCAGCACGAGAGCCTAGTGCTCCGCCGTCGAGGGGGGCGAGGCATGACCCCTATGCCGCCGGCGCTGCACCAGTCCCGCGGTGCGACGCGCATGCGGTGTCCGATCGGGCCTGTTGGAGCATGCTCGTGTTGCCTCACCTTGTAGCCGGTCGCAGTCTGCTCGAAGAGAGATGCGCGCCAACTTCCTTCGGATCGCGGCTCTGGTGCTCGCTCTTTTCCCGATCGCGCTTCTCCGCGGAGCGTCGGCGCAGGCCGTGGTCACGCCGGGCTTTCCGAACGTTCTTCAGACGCCGGGCGAACCGCTGAGTGGGCTCATGGCGCCCGAACAAGGGCGCACGGCGATCATCGCCTACCGCAATGTGATCCTCTTCGCGGTTCCGGAGATGCCGGCGCGCCAACCCGGCGCGGACTTCCTGGCCCGGACGTGGGATCTCGCCGATCCGGGACGAGTACGCGTTCATCGGCGACCACAAAGTGGACATGCGCACCTTTCATTCACTAGATCCTGCGGCGGGCCCGTGGCATCCCTCGCGGAGTCGCGCCGATTATTCGTCAGGAACGTCCTGGTGTGAATCGAGCATCTTGACCATCAGACCCTCGACGAAGTCGAGGGCGGCAGTGTCACCCTTGGGCAGTCCGCCGTAGACCGCTCCGGTCACCGGCTTGTCTTGCTTCGGGTTCTTGGCGTAGGCGACGGCCTCCGCGAGGTCGGTCTTGAGCCGGTCGACCACCCCGTCCTGGGTCTGCGGTCGCGTCACGCACATGTGCAGTGCGTTCGGATGCTGCTGGCCGTTGAAACGCCAGCCGCGCTCCCGCATCGCGTCGTTCAGGTGGTAGATGTCGAACTCGTCCGAGCGGAAGGAGAAGCAGAAGCTCGGCTTCCCCATGAGCTTGAGTTCGGGATGGCTCGTGACGACATCCTGCATCGCGTACGAGGTCTCGAAGATCTTCTTCGCGTAATCCAGGTAGCCCTCGCGCCCCTGGCTCACGAGGGACGCCCAGGTCGCGGCGATGATGCCGCCGGAGCGACTGCCGGCGATTCCGGGTGAGAGGTATTTTCCGCCGGACCACTCCTGTTGCACGAAGTAGAGCCCCTGACGGAGCTTTTTGTCGCGGAAGCACAAGACCGAGCTTCCCTTCGGGCCGTAGCCGTACTTGTGCGTATCGGCAGAGATCGAGGTGACGCCCGGCAGGCGAAAATCGAACACGGGAATGTCGAACCCGAGTTCCTGTCCCCAGGGAAGAATCCAACCACCAAGACAACCGTCCACGTGAAGGCCGATGTCGTGCTCGACGGCCAAGGCGGAGAGCTCGTCGATCGCGTCGATCGTGCCGTAGCCGTAGTTGCAGGCGGAACCGACCAGGAGCGCCGTGCGGTCGGTGATGTGACTCTTCACGAAGTCGATGTCGACGAGGGTCGTTTCCGGGTCAACTGGTGCGGGGATGACTTCGAGCCCGAAGAGATGGCCGCCCTTCTGGAACGCTACGTGGGCGGTCTCCGGGAGGATCATTTGGGGCTGCGTGATGCCGCGATGGTCGCGGGCGAACTCGCGGTAGGCGAGCACGGCGGAGAGAATGCTCTCGGTGCCTCCGGATGTCACGCTTCCGCACGGCGAGGATCCCTCGGGCGCCTCGTGGCCGTGCAGCATGTCCAGCGTCATGGCGATGATCTCGCCTTCGAAGCGGGTCGCGCTCGGGCACATGTCGCGCTGAAGGACGTTCACGTGCGAGTACATGCTGAAGGCTTCGCTCATGAACCCGTAGTGCTCCATGTCGCCGCAGTACATCGTTCCGGAGCATTGGCCGGTTTGCCAGAAGCCGTCTTCCTGCGTGGCCATCTCGCGCAACTCGGCGAGGATCTCTTCGCGGGGTCGACCCTTGTCGGGCATGGCCCGGTTCACAGGGTAGCGCTTTGCGTACGGATAGTAGTCGGCCATGAGACAGCTCCTCGTTGGGCGGGCGGACCGCCCGCTGCAGACACGGGTACACGAAGGACCGGCCTCGCCGCTAGAGCGCCCCGAAGTAGGGACGTTCGTTAGTCTTGGCGGTTTGTTTAATCGAACGCTCCCGTGCCCCGATCGTGCGCATCCGCTTGCGTCTCGGCAGAGGGCCGGCCGAGCTGCGGGTGGGCCGCTCTAGGAGCGGTTCAGGGCGTCGTAGATCGGTTCGGTTTGTTCGTAGGCCAGGATGAACTGCTCGAACAGATGATCGTAAATTTTCTGCGCGTCCGGTCGCGGCGCGTACCGCTTGCGGATGGGGCAGAATGCGTCGATGTCGTCGTCCGTCGCTAGGCCGAGGCGGGAGAATACGAGAAAGGCAGCGCCGCGGGTGTTCGCTTGGCGGGCGTCGGCGAGCTGTAGGATCGGGCGGCCCGTCACGTCCGCCATGATCTGCGCCCACTCGTCGGAAACGGCGCCGCCGCCGGAGTAGTACAGCGTATCGAACGTCTGTTTAGAGAACGCCTCGACGCCGGGGAGCATCCAGCGGAGGTGATACGAAACTCCTTCGAGAACGGCGCGGAGCATCGCGGCCCTGGTCGTTTCGAGCGAGATGTTCAGGAAACCGCCGCGCATGGTATCGCTCTGTTTGGGAGCCTGGGCGCCTTCGAGCCAGGGGAGGAACAGCAGCCCCCCGCTTCCCGGTGCCACGTTCCGCACTGTTGCGTCGATCCATGCCCACGGGTCTTCGACCGTGTGTTCTCCAAGCGCGTCGGTCGCGTACACCACGTTCAACAAGAAGTGCTCGACGAGCCGGCCGCCCAGCCCGACTTCGACCATCGACATGTAGTCGCCCGGGATCGGGCTCGGCATGCTGACGATCTGGTACTCGCCGTCGGTGTTCTTCTCCTCGGCGCGCGCGAGGACCTGGATGGTCGTGCCGACGTTCAAGCCGCCTCGTCCGCGGAGATAGGTGCCCGTGCCGATCGTGACGGCCTGGGTATCGTTGATGCCAGAGAAGACCGGGGTGTCCGGCGAGAGGCCGAGCTCTCCCGCGATGGCGGGGAGCACCGTTCCGATGACCGAGTCGACGGGGATCAGCTTTGGTAGCTTTGCGGGGTCGATGCCGGAGAGAGCGACGAGGTCCGGGTCGTACTCGAGACTCGAGAGATCACGGTTGTCGGTGAGCATGAGGGCGAACGCGGTGCAGCAGTTGGCCGTGAACTTCCCGGTGAGGCGGGCATTCACGAAGTCCATGGGTTCGACGAAGCAGTGCGTGCGCTCATAGGCTTCGGGAAGATCGTTCTTCACGTACAGCATGTGCGAGAGCGATTCCGTTCCGAAGGGCAGCGCACCGTGGATCTCGATCCACTTCATCAGCGCGTTCATGTCGTCCTTCACCAGGCGGGTGCCGTAGGCGGCGCCCCGCCGATCGTTCCAGACGAGCAGACTCGTCGTCGCGTTGCCGTTCGCGTCGACCGGTACGAGCGAGAAGTAGTGGCTCGAGCACAGAACGCCGACGATCTCCTCGGGCGACTTACCTGCGTCTCCAAGGACCTGCTGCACCGCCTCGACGATCGCCTGCCAGATCTCCTTGGGGTCCTGTTCGGCGCCGTCTGGTGGAAGGCGCCTCGTCCGGACGGTTCGGTTCGTGTGCGCGGCGACGTGGCCGTCTGCACCGACCAGAGCGACTTTCGGGCCGCTCGTTCCGAGGTCGATTGCGAGGGCGTACCGAGAATCAGCCATGAGGATTCCTAGTGTATCGTAAACGAGGTGACATCAGTGGATTGCCGTTGATCGGCGGCAATCCATTGATGCCATGATGCTTGCGGTGCACTAAATCGTCGGGACGTTGATGACGGGGCTCTCGGCCCAGCCGTAGCGCACGGCCTTCGACTCGATGGTGGTCCCGACCGGTACCGAGAACGGGCCGGCGTAGATCTGCCAGGTTCCGCCGTTTCCGGTTCCGTCGATGAGTCGGTAGCCGATCGAAGCGCTCTGGGTTGGTGAAGAGATCGTCACGAGCATGTAGTCTCCTGCGGGTTCGAGGCGGACGTCGGGGCGAACCGTGTCCGGTTGCTCGCCCCCCGGCCAGTACGTCTCGATCATTTCCTCTTCGGGCATGTCGCTCAGGTCGGGGCGTTCGGCGATCCAGGAATCGAGGGCGCTCTGCAGGCGCACCAGGGTTTCCCGGTGCGCGGGGTCCTCGGCGAGGTTCACTACCTCGTGCGGATCTTTCTGGAGGTCGTAGAGCTGATCGGCCGGCCGGGGTTGGAACCAGAGGCTCTGTGCGGGATTCAGTTCGCCCGCTTCGAACTTGGCGCGGAGCTCGCGCATCATGTCCAGGTTGTTGCGAAAGGCGAGATTCAGCGCGGCGGGTGTGCCGGGGGTGTACGTGCGGATGTACTTGTAGCGGTCGTCGCGCACGGCACGTTCCCGGTCGGGCCATTTGTCGATGCGGTCTCGTGAGGCGAAGACGTACTTGCGGGGTGCCGTCGCGCGCGGGCCCGCGAAGACGCGGCCGTCCATCCAATCCGGCGTCGGGACTCCGGCAAGATCTAGAATCGTCGCGGACAGATCGACGAAGCTCACTAGGCGCTCATCGATCGAGCCCGGCTCCACGCCGGGAGGACGGAACTTCTCCGGCCACCGGATGATCATCGGAACCTTGATCCCGGAGTCGAACAGGGACCGCTTCCCGCGCGGGAGGCCGTCGCCGTGATCGGTGGTCCAGATGACGATGGTCGAGTCGGCGAGGCCGTCGCGTTCGAGAGAATCGAGGGTCGCGCCGACGCCTTCATCCATGATGTGGACGTTCTCGTAGTGTCGCGCGAGATCCGCCCGGACAGTCGGAGTGTCGGGGTAGTAGGGCGGGAGCTCGATGTCCGCTGGGTCCATCACCTGCGCGCGGCCCATCAGGGCGATCCAGCGTGGGAGGATCATGATTGCGTGGGTGATACTGCGCGGCCAGCCGATCGGAAACACGCCGCTCTCGTGCGTGACGTTGTAGTTGATTTGCCCGTAGAATGGCTTCTCGGCCGGGGAGCCCGACCAATCCGCCTCGGAGAAGGTCTCTTGATCCCAGATCGTGAAGGGCCCTGTGCCGACAAGGGTGTGACTGAACTGGTAGTCGAGCTTTGCTGTCGTGAAGGTGAAGTAGCCGGCTTTGCGCAGAAGCTCGGGGAACGCCTTCACTTCCGGCGGCGGCACGGCGCGGAACGACTTCAGGCCGTAGGCACGCATGTGCTGGCCGCCGATCGCCGTCTGGCGGACGCCCGTGATGAGCCCCGCGCGACTGGGTGCACAGACGCCCGCGGTCGTGAAGGTGTTCGGGTATCGGACGCCCTGCGTCGAGAGCCGGTCGAGGTTGGGCGTGACGGCGACGCCGTCGCCGAAGGCACCGATGCGGGCGCTCAGGTCCTCGGCGGTGAGCAGGAGGATGTTGGGCCGTTCCTGCTGGCGAGTGGTCCTGCCGCCGTCCTGCGTTTGGCAGGCCGAGAGCAGCAGCGTGGCGTAGAGCAGGAAGGAAACGAGGACGCGCATGGCGGGCTCTATACCACCCTTTCGAATTCGATGGGCAGGCTCTCCAGCCCGCGGACGAAGGCGTTCTTCACCATCGGCGGCGCTTCGGTGGTCGCGCGCCGTAGCTTGGAGAGCCGACCGAGCATCTCTTCGAACGTGATCCGGAGTTCGAGCCGCGCGAGAGACGCGCCGAGGCAGAAGTGCGTGCCCAGACCAAAGGCGAGGTGGGGGTTCGGGTCCCGAGTGACGTCGAACCGTTCGGGATGATCGAACTTGGTCTCGTCGCGGTTCGCAGAAGAAAACATCAGCAGAAGCTGATCGCCCTTGGCGATCGGGACGCCGGCGATCTCCGTATCCTGGGTCGCGGTACGACGCATGTTGAGAATCGGTGTCACCCAGCGGATGAACTCTTCCACGGCGACTGGAAGCCTCTCGGGCTCGTCGCGCAGCAGCTCGAGCTGTTCGGGGTGATCCAGGAGCGCGAGGGTGGCACCGCCGATGACGTGCCGCGTGGTGTCGCTTCCGCCGTTCAAGAGGAGGAGGGCCTCCAGGATCATCTCGTCGTCCGAACGTTCGAGGAGCCCTTCGACGTGGGCCGAGAGCATCAGGGACATCGCGTCCCCGGCCGGAGTGCCCCGACGCGTTTCGAGGAGGTCGCGCGCGCGGTCGAACCAGTCCGTAACGCACGCCATGACGTCGTCGTTCATGTATTTCGGGCCGCCGCCCGCCGCGTTGGTCGTCTCCGAGATTCGGGCGAAGATCGGCCATTCGCCCGGGTCGAAGCCGATCAGTTCGATCACCGTCCGAACGGGCAGGGGGACCGCGATGTCGCGGATGACATCCGCCCGCCCCGTCCCCGCGATCGCGTCGATCAGCCCGACGACCGTCTGCCGGATTCGCGGCTCGAGGTCGACGACACGGCGAGGTGTGAGCCTGGAGTTGAACACGCGACGCTGCAGCAGGTGGCGCGGATCGTCCTGGCCGATCATCGAGGGGTCCGTGGGGATGTTCGGGCGATATCCCTCCGACGAGCAGAAGAGCTCGGGGTGGCGCTCGATGTGGACGACGTCGTCGTAGCGCGAAATTCCCCAGAGACCATTGGCCTCGTCGCGGTAGACGGGGGCGTCCCGGCGCAGGTGGCGGTAAACGGGCTCGGGGTCGCCCCCGTAGAGTTCGCCGTCGAGTAGGTCGATGGCCTCGAACATGCAGACTCCATATCCGCTGGCCGCCGGGCGGGGCAATCGAAGCCGGTTGGCTCACCTCGCGGGTGGGTATATACTTTGGCGATCCCGTGATGCTTCGCCGCCTTCTCAGCGCCGTTCTTCTGTTGCTCCTGTGCTTGCCCGCCACGTCGTTGGCGGTGCTCTACACGTGCACGATGGACGGTCTCACGCGCATGTCGGACTGCGAAGAGCACGCGGAGCTGATGCGGTCGCATGAAGCGGGGCAAGGAGAGCGGCACGGTTGTGAGCAAGCCGCGCGGATTCCCGAGCGCTGCTGCGACGTACGGGTCGTCACGGCCTCCCTCGAGATGGCGCCGGGGAGCGAGGTGCCGTCGCCGGTCGGACCGGTGGTCTACCTCGCGCGTGCCAACGACGTCGCCCGTGCGCCGGTCGGCTTCTCCGGAAGTGTCGACGCGCCCCCGTGGCGCGGTCCACCACTCTACACTCGCTTTGCGTCCTACCTGATCTGAGCCACCCCGTCGGTGGCTCGGCCCGATGCTTCGGCACGGTCGAGTCGTCACGCGGCCGTGCGTGAGCTTTCGTCTTCGCGCGGCCCTCACGCGGTCGAACCGCGTCCAGGGGTTGGTGTATGATCAGATTCAGAACGAAAGTGGGTTTAGTGCTCGTGGTGTCGACGACGCTCGGGTGCAGCGCGTCCGCGGACCGATACGCTTCCGTGCGAACGGAGGCCTTCGCGGGATTCGAAGAGTCGACCGGGGACGGCGATCGACGGGCGGTCTCACCGCGGGGGCGCGCCGTCTTCGGCGAGGCGACCGAGCTTTCGCTCGAAGCGGTCTTGCGGCTTGCCGAGGTGCGAAACCCGACGTTGGCGGCAGCGCGTGCGTCGTGGCAGGCCGCCGTCGAACGGTATCCACAGGTGACCGCGTTCGCCGATCCGACATTCGGGTATGCGTTCGCGCCAGGTTCGATCGACTCCGACGAGAGCATCTACGGTCAGAAGATCGAGGTGGCCCAGCGCTTCCCGTGGCCGGGCAAGCTCGGCTTGCGCGGTGACTCTGTTCTCGGCGACGCGGACGCGGCCGGCGAGGGCTTCGAGGACGCTCGCCAGCATCTGCGGCATGCGACCACCGAGGCGTTTTACGCCTACTGGCTCACGCACCGGGCGATCGAGATCAATCGCACTAATCAGGGCCTCCTAGCCGAGTTCCAGCGGATCGCCGAAAGGCGCTACGGCGCGGGCCTGGCGTCCAAGAGCGACGCATTGCAGGCCGAGGTCGAGCACCAGCACCTCGTCCATCGGGGAATCGCGCTCGAGCGCGATCGGAAGGTCGCGCAAGCGCGCCTGAACACGCTCCTGAACCTCCCGCCGAAGTACGCCCTGCCGTCTCCCCCGGTTCGTGTCGCACGACCGAAGGCCGTTGCCCCGCCCAGGGAACTGGAGGTCGCCGCCCTGGAGAGTCGGCCGGAGCTTCAGTCCCTCGAACACACGGTGACGGCGCGCGCGGCCGACGTGGAGTTCGCTCATCGGGAGTACTTCCCCGATTTCGCGGTCCACGCCGGTTACAACAGCCTCTGGGAAGTCGTCGACAAGCGCACGATTGTCGGGATCGCGATCGACGTGCCGCTTCAGTTGGGACGCCGCGAGGCCGCGGTCAACGAAGCCGAGGCCATTCGGCGGAGAGCGCAGGCAAAGCTCGATGAAGCTCGCGCCGACACACTCCTCGAGGTGAGTGAGGCGTATGATCAACTCGTCGAGACCGAACACGTTGTGCATCTCTACTCGTCGTCGATTCTGCCAGTCGCGCGCGAGAGCCTGGACACGGCGCGCGTCGGGTACGAGGCGGGATCGAACGACTTCCTCACGCTCGTTCAGAGCGAGAAGTCGCTCTATCTGGCGGAGCTGACCTATCAAGAGGCACTCGCCGCGTATCACCAGGGGAGGGCGCGGTTGGAGTTCGCGATCGGGAGGCCTCTTGTCTCTCTTGATGCCGTGGGGGTGCAGCCGTGAAGAAGCTCGACGCATTTGGCTTTGTGCTCGCTCTCGTGTCGTCATTCGCGACGCTCTCCTGCTCCGGTCCCGACCGGGACGATGGTGCTGGGCTCGTCGCCAGGGCCGGACCATACCGGGTCGAAGCCCAGTTCGATCCGAATCCGCCGCAGAAGGGATCCAACGTCGTGCAGCTTCGCGTGACGGATGCGGGGGGCTCCCCGATGCCGGACGTGTCTGTGCGGGGCTTGGCGGTGATGCCCGCGATGGGCGCGATGCCGCAGATGCGAGCCGGGGGAGACGCCCGTCCGCTCGGCGAGGGACGCTTCCAACTCGACGTGGATCTCTCGATGAGCGGATCCTGGCCTCTCACCGTGTCGGTCTCCGACGCTGCGGGTGAGGGCGGCAAGGCCAGCTTCAACTACAAGACGGGCGTGCCGGTGCGGGTGGCGGGTGCCAGTCGAGCCATGGCGTCTTCTGAAGACGCCGGCGTGATCGAGATCAGTGCGCGCCAGCGTCAGCTCATCGGGGTGAAAACGGCCGTCGTTGAGCAGGGGCCCGCGGAGCTGTCGATTCGTGCCCTCGGTCGCGTCGCGTTCGACGAGACTGGTCTGACCGACGTCACACTCAAGTTCCAAGGTTGGATCGGCAAGGCGCTCGTGAACACGACCGGGGCACCGGTTTCGAAGGACGAGGAGCTCTTCACGGTGTACGCGCCCGAGCTGTTGTCCGCGCAGGAGGAGTTCCTCGAGAGCGCGCGTCGCGGGTCGGCTCTCCTGGCGAGCGCGCGTCGTCGGCTGCTCCTGTGGAACCTCTCGGCCAAACAGATCGATGCTCTCGCGGAGCGCGGCAAGCCGCTCGTCTACGTGCCGATCCACTCGCCGGCGGGCGGCGTGGTCATCGAGAAGAACGTCGTCGACGGGAGCGCGGTGGCGCCGGGGCAGCTGCTCTACCGTATCGCGGACCTGTCGAAGGTATGGATCGAGGCGGACGTCTACGAGTCGGACCTTCCCCTCGTGAAGGTCGGTGCGCCGGCGAAGATCACGCTTTCGTACTTGCCCGGCGAGACGTTCGAAGGCGTCGTCGACTACGTTTACCCGTATCTCGATTCTCCGACGCGGACCGGGCGGGTCCGGGTGGTCGTTCCGAACGACGACGGGGAGTTCAAGCCGGACATGTACGCGGATGTCGGGCTCTCGGTGTCGCTCGGCGACCGGCTCGTCGTCCCCGAAGGAGCGGTGTTGCGCTCGGGCAAGAAGGATCTCGTATTTGTCGATCTCGGCGATGGCAGGCTCGGGCCGCGGCGTGTGAAGCTCGGCCGCCACACGACGGAAGGCTACGTCGTCCTGGAAGGCCTCGTGGCCGGCGAGACGGTCGTCACGTCGGGCAACTTCCTGATCGCGGCGGAGAGCAAGCTCAAGGCGGGTCTCGACCAATGGTAGAGCCCACACAAGAGAAGCCGGGCCTCGTCGCGCGGCTCATCGCGACCTGCGCGGGGAATCCCCTGGTGACTCTTGCCGCCGTCGCGGTATTCGCCGTGTGGGGGTTCGTCTCCCTCCGGGGCATACCGCTGGATGCGATTCCGGATCTTTCGGACACGCAGGTCATCGTCTTCACCGAGTGGCCCGGCCAGAGTCCGGATCTCGTCGAAGACCAGGTGACGTATCCAATCTCGACGACGTTGCTCTCGGCGCCGCAGGTGAAGTTCGTACGCGGTCAGTCGTTCCTCGGGCTCTCTTTCGTCTACGTGATCTTCGAGGACGGGACCGACATGTACTGGGCGCGGTCCCGCGTCCTCGAGTACCTGAACACGGCGCAGGCGAAGCTCCCCGAGGGGATCACGCCGACGCTGGGACCCGATGCGACCGGTGTGGGTTGGGTCCTGGAGTACGCGCTCGTCGATCGAAGCGGGCAGCAGAGTCTCGCCGATCTGCGCTCCTTCCAGGATTGGTATCTGCGGTACTGGCTCGAGGGAGTGAAGGGGGTCGCGGAGGTAGCGTCGGTCGGCGGCTTCGTGAAGCAGTACCAGGTGAACGTCGATCCCAACCGACTGCGTGCGTACGACATCCCGCTCTCCGACGTGATCCGGACGATCCGGCGCTCGAACGACGACGTTGGCGGGCGCGTACTCGAGGTTGCCGGGCATGAGCACTTCATCCGCGGTCGCGGCTACATCAAGTCGATCGAGGACCTGAAGACGATCCCGCTTCGGGTCGCCGAGGGCGGGACGCCGGTTCTTCTCCGGGACGTCGCGACCATCGAGATCGGCCCCGACCAACGACGCGGACTCGCGGAGCTGAATGGCGAGGGAGAGGTCGTCGGTGGGATTGTCGTCATGCGGTACGGCGAGAATGCGCTCCGCGTGATCGAGGACGTAAAGCAGCGGCTCACCGACGTGGAGGGTTCGCTGCCCGACGGCGTCGAAGTCCAGATCACGTACGACCGGTCGGACCTCATCCTGCGCGCCGTGGACACGCTCCGCAGCACGCTCACTGAAGAGATGATCGTCGTCAGTATCGTGATCGCGCTCTTCTTGATGCACATGCGATCGGCGGTGGTGGCGATCGTCACACTGCCCTTGGCCGTCTTGCTGTCCTTCATTCCGATGGCGGCGCAGGGGCTCACCGCGAACATCATGTCGCTCGCCGGGATTGCCGTCGCGATCGGAGCGATGGTGGATGCGGCCATCATCATCATCGAGAACGTGCACAAGAAGTTGCAGGTCTGGGAGGAGGAGGGCCGTCCCGGCGATCGTCAGGCGGTTCTCATCCACGCGATGCAGGAAGTCGGACCGAGCATCTTCTTCTCGTTGCTCGTGATCACGGTTTCCTTCCTTCCGGTGTTCACTCTGCAGGCAACCGAGGGCCGGCTGTTTCGTCCGCTGGCGTTCACGAAGACCTATTCGATGGGCTTCGGCGCGCTCCTGGCCGTCACGTTACTGCCGGCGCTGGTCGTCCTTCTAATTCGCGGCCGCGTGCGGCGTGAGGACGCGAACCCCCTCAACCGCTGGCTCGTTGCGGCGTACACGCCGGTCGTTCGCTGGATCGTGCGCCGGCCGTGGGTGAGCGTGAGCGCGGCCGTTCTCGTGATGGGGGCGACGGTCCCCGCGTTCCTGGCGCTCGGGACTGAGTTCATGCCGCCGCTGAACGAGGGCTCGATCCTGTACATGCCGACCGCGCCGCCCGGAATGTCGATCACCGATGCGAGTTCCACGCTGCGCTCCATGGGGCGGGAGTTGAAGAAGTTCCCGGAAGTCGAAACGGTCTTCGGCAAGATCGGGCGCGCGCGGTCCGCGACCGACCCGGCACCCCTGTCGATGGTCGAGACCGTGATCACGCTCAAGCCCGAATCGGAATGGCGGCCGGGGGTCGATTGGGACGATCTGATCGCGGAGATGGACGAAGCGCTGCACTACCCGGGCATGCCGAACATCTGGTGGATGCCCGTCCAGACCCGAACCGAGATGATGGCAACGGGGATTCGCAGTGCTCTCGGGGTGAAGGTGTTCGGGCCCGATCTCGCAGAGATCGAGAACGTCGCCGTGCAGATCGAGAAGGCTCTCCTTGACGATGCGCGCACGCAGCCGCACACGCGCAGCGCGTTCGCCGAGCGGATCACGGGGGGCTACTTCATCGACTTCGAGGTGAACCGCGTCGAGGCGGCGCGGCATGGCCTCACGGTGGCCGACGTGGAAGACGTGGTCGCCTCGGCGATCGGCGGCATGAACATCGCGGAGACCATCGAGGGGCGCGAGCGCTATCCGATCAACGTCCGCTACGCGCGCGATTTCCGCCAGGACCTCGACTCCCTCTCGCGGGTCCTCGTGCCGACGCCGATGGGCGCGCAGGTGCCTCTTCAGCAGGTGGCGACACTGGATCGAAAGACCGGACCGCCGGTCATCCGGAACGAAGATGGGGAACTCGTCGGATTCGTCTTCGTCGACGTGGCGGGCGTGGGAATCGTGGATTACGTCGAGGCGGCCAAGGCGGTCGTGGCGGATCGCGTCGATCTGCCGAGTGGCTACCGCATCGCGTGGGCGGGGCAGTACGAGTACTTCGAGAGGGCGAAGGAGCACTTGCTGCTCATCGTCCCGCTGACGCTGCTCCTGGTCGTGTTGCTGCTCTATGCGAACACGCGCTCTCTCGTGGAGACCGCGATCGTCCTGCTCGCGGTTCCGTTCTCGTTGGTCGGAGCCGTGTGGCTTCTGTGGGCGCTGGACTACGACATGAGCGTGGCTGTGTGGGTCGGCTTCATCGCGCTCGCGGGGCTGGACGCGGAGACGGGAGTGGTGATGCTCCTCTATCTGACGCTCGCGCACGACGGCCGTAAGAAGGCCGGGCGGCTTCAAACGGAGGCGGATCTCGACGAGGCGATCGTCGAGGGGGCCGCTCGCCGGATCCGGCCGAAGTTCATGACCGTTCTCACGACCATGCTGGCCCTGCTGCCCATCATGTGGAGCGCGGGCACGGGCGCGGACGTGATGCGCCGCATCGCAGCGCCCATGGTGGGCGGACTCGGGACGTCGTTCCTTCTGGAATTGATGGTCTACCCGGCGGTCTTCGCGCTATGGAAGCGACGCGGACTCAGTCCATCGGCGCCGGCTCTTCAATCAGAGAACGTCTCCCCGTCCCCCCAGATCCAAAGCCCCGAAGGCGGAGAACCGTGAACATTCACCCCCCGTGCAAATCCCGCACGATGTCGGCAACCGCCTCCGGATCCGTTTCGTTGTACAAGATCATGGTAGTCCGCTGCGCAAAGTCATTCCGCTCCCGCAGCTTATGTCCCACCTCAGACGGCTTTCCGGAAACCCCGATCGCATCGACCATCTCATCGGTGATCAACGCGGGCATATCGCCCCACTTCCCCTCTTTGGTCATCCGATTCAGCTTGGGCTGTAGATCCCCCCAGCCGTGATGATCGAGCATCACCTTGTAGGCGGGGGTCGACCCGTAGAACGACATCTGCATCCGCGCCCCTTGCCGAGCGCGCTCGATCTCTTCGTCGTTGCTGCCGACCATCGTGATGACCTGAACGGAGACCTCGATGTCGGAGCGCGTGCGCCCGGTCTTCTCGGCGCCCTCGTCCAGGGCGGGAAGAGCGACCTTCTTCGCGTAGTCCGGCGTATGGAGCGGATGCACGAGCCACTGGTCGGCGACTTCCCCGGCGACGCGGATCATTCCCGGACCGAAACCAGCGAGGGCGATCTCGGGCATCCCGTGCGGGTTGGGGCCCGGATTGAAGAACGGTGCCATGAGCGTGTGCGTGTAGAACTCGCCGCGGAACTCGAGGCGCTCGCCCTCGTTCCACGTACGCCAGATCGCGCGCACGGCCTCGATGAACTCCCGCATCCGCGCGTTCGGTTTCGACCAGGTCTCGCTGAAGCGCTTCTCGATGTGCGGCTTGATCTGTGAGCCGAGGCCGAGAGTGAAGCGCCCTTTGGAGATCAGCTGCAGGTCGTTGGCCATGCAGGCCACGACCATCGGGTTGCGGGCGAAGGCGATGGCGATGCCCGTGATCAGCTGAGCCCGCTCGGTCCCGGTCGCCGCGAGGGCCAGGGGCAGGAACGGGTCGTGTTGGCCTTCGAAACTGAGGATGCCGTCGTAGCCCATTTTCTCGAGCTTGCCAGAGGTGGCGGCGATGTCGTCGAAGGGGGCGTCGAGAAGTGCGGAATCGATCTTCATGGTTGGGCTCTCCTTGTCGGGCCGAAGGGCCTCGGCCTCCCAGCGTGGTACGCGGCCGACCGGGGTCGAATCAAGATCGGGGAGAGTGGCGCGTCACTTCGTGTTGTGCCAGTTCACTCGACCGCGACCCGCAGGAATGTCGTCGTGCCGCCGGTCATCCAGCACTCGATGGCGGCCGTGCCAATGACGCCGCAGATCAGATCGGCACCGCCCTCGATCTCGGTGTAGGGGCCGGCGTTCGACAGATCGAAAGACGGTGGCCCAGCAATCGATTTCGCCGTCCGACCTCGGGATCCCGCAGTTGAGATCACCGCTCGCGTCGAGAAGCTCGAAGGCGCCCGCGGGCGCCTTCGGTTCTGGAGACGCCATGTGGCCCGCGCAGAACGCGTGCCCAATTCTGTCCAGTACGCAGACCGAGCTGCCGCCGACCGTCTTCTGGGTGATGCCCCAGGGGTCGGCCGGTCCGTCGCACCAGATGAGGCCGGAGAGATCGAGATCGCACGATACGGCGCGCCGGTCGCGATCCGGGTCGCGGCGATGTCGGGGGCCGCGACCTGGGTGACCTGGCCGGTGTCCGACACCATCGGGCACCGGGGACGCGAGGTGTCGTCGAGCCAGCAGACATGGCGACCGTCGATCTCAAAGAGACCGGACCGTGGTCGACAGCGACTCCCGCGCCCCGATCGTATACATCAGCCCGCGTCTCGGAGTCGGCCTGCCGAGTTGCGAGGGCGGAGTGCTTGTAGCGTTCTTCCTGCTTACTCGATTGGCAGCGTTTTCGAGGGTTTGGTCAGGTGGACGGATCGGTAGATTCCGCGGTCCAGGTGGTCTGTGCTGTGGCAACAAAGAGATGCGGGCGGATACCGGATGTCTTGGTGTCGGTTACGTCAAACCGAAATTTCCCTAGAGAATCCGAGCATACGCACCTGGCACGAAACTTGATGTAGCACTTGCTCCACATGCGTGTTGCTGAAGTCCCCGGCGGCCCAAGAAGAGGAGCGGTGCCATGCGACAACACCACCCAAGGTCACCTCGACGATCGGCGATTCGGACTATCTTCATCGCCTCGGTCTGCCTCGCGGCGATGGCGGCCGCGCACCTCGCCTGGGCCATGCCGGCGAACGATGACTGCGCGGGGGCGACGGTGATCGGCGCGCTCCCGTTTGCGGCGTCGGTGGACACGTCGATGGCTACGACCGGCGTCGATGATCAGCCGCACACCTGCAGCGGCCTCGCATTGGATTCGAACACGGTTTGGTATGAGTACGTCGTCCCGGCCAGCCAGACGTTGGACCTCGATACGCTGGGGACGTCGTACGATACCGTCGTCTCGGTCTACGACGGGTGCGGCGCCGCCGCCACGGAACTCGCCTGTTTCTTCGACGACACGGGCGAGGAGACCCGGGCTCCGTTCGCGGCTTCGGTCGGCTCGACGATCTACATCCAAATCAGTGACGCCGGTGTTGGTGGCGGGCTCCTGAGCCTCGGCGTGAACGACGATCCGGCGTTCAAGATCGGCTCGCTGCGTTCCACCCAGCAGGTCGTGGGCACGGGTTCACCGAGCCCGACGGGCGGTAGCATCGGTGCGATTGGGCAGTCGGCGATCCTCTCCGGCCGGGCCGCCGCCTACACCGGGACGAGCGAGGGTATTTTCCGCCGGGCCGCCGGTGGCCTCTCTGTGATCGCGCTGAGCGGCATGGCGACGCCGGTGGGAGGCGTCTTCCGGACCTTCGGCCCGCCTGCGATTCAGGGCGCGGCGAGCATCGCGTTCTGGGCGTCGATCGACGGCGTGGTTGGGGCTCGCGAGGGACTCTTCTCGTGGAATGGCGTGGCCGTCGCACCGATCGTGGTGGAAGGGGACGTGGCGCCGGTTGGTGGAACGTACCGCGGGTTCGAGAAATTCATCGCGATGAGCCTCGCGGGCGACATAGCGTTCACGGCGCAGCTTTCTACGGCGCCGGAGAATGCACTCTTCGCGAGGATCGCCGGTGCGGTCGTACTCATCGCGCGAGAAGATGACCCCACGCCGTGCGGCGGTCTCTTCCGGGATTTCGCGAACAACCGTGGCGGCCTCGCGATGAACGCGCTCGGAGAGGTCGTGTTCAAGGGTTCCAACGACGGCAACGACGAGGGCGTGTTTCTGTGGCAGGGCGCCGTCGTCACGGCGTCGGCGTGCGAAGGCGCTGCGGCGCCGACTCTCGGCGGTGTCTATCGCGACTTCGGTGAGCACGTCGACATCAACCTCGGCACGGACGTAATCTTCATGGCAGAGGTCGACAACGCCGGCTTCATCGACGCGATCTATGCGGGTCCGACGACCGGTGTCGTTCCGATCGCGGTCGAGGGGGATGCCCTCGCGGGTACGACGATCAAGGGGTTCGATGAGGACATTCGCCCGTCGATCAATGACGCGCGCCAGGCGGCATTCTACACCCGTCTGGCTGCAGCTCCCTTCGCCGCGATCGCGGGCACCGTGGGTCTGGGTGGCGCTCCGGCGATCGTTCTCTTGAACGGCGCGGCCTGTCCGTTCGGCGGTGCGATCGGCAGCTTCGGAGAGGAAGTCGATGTCAGCCCGAGTGGTGAAGTCGTCGCGGAAGTCGGTTGCACGGGCGGTCGCGGCGTCATTCGCGGCACGGCCGGCGGTGGTTTTGCTTCGGTTGGGAACAACAACGATCTGACTGCGGTCGGCTCTGGTTGGTTGTTCAGCGACGGTCAGATCGACGGGGCCGGAGATCTCATCGTGCGCAGTCGTCGTACGAGCCTCTACGGGAGTATCTGCGGCGGTGGGGGCTGCGCGCCGCCGCTGCTCATGGCGAAGAGCCCTCTGGTTATTCCCGGTTCGACTGGGGGCACTATCGAAGCGATCGATCGCGACTCCGTGAATGGATCCAAGGAGGCGGTCTTCACGGCGGTCCTCTCCGGGTTAAATCGGACCGACGCGATCCTTCGCGTTCGCCCGGGCGCCCCGATCACCAAGGTCGTCGAGAGCCTAGACCCGCTCCCGGTCGCTGTGGGAACCTTCGGAGGATTCAGCTCGATCGACCCGTTCACCGACCAGGTCTGGCGCGCTGCGGGGCAGGGGCGCAAGGTCGCCTTCGCCGCGACCGTCAACTCTCTGGCCTACGAGCGCGGGATGTTCCAGGCGAAGGGCGCGACGCTCGCGACTCTCGCGTTCGACGGGATGGTGGCGCCGAACGGGGCCACACTCGAAGACTTCTCTTCGCCGTCCATCAGCGGCAACCGGGTCGTCTTTGCGGCCGAGACCGATATCGGTGACTGCGTCTACATGTCGGTGAAGCCCGCGTTGCCGCTCGTCGCCGTCGCGTGCGAGGGGGATCTGGCCCCGGCGTCGATCGGCGGCAACATCGACGCCATCCGCGGAACCCCGACGGTTGCAGGAAAGCGTGTGGCGTTCGTTGCGACCGTCGTCGGAGGAACTGAATCGGAGTGCCTGTTCTCGTACTCCGGGACGACGTACGAGCCGGTTGTCTGTACCGGCGAAGTGCTGCCCGGCGGGGGCACGCTCAACGGCTGGGACGACGGGGACATCTTGTCGCAGCCCGCGTCGCAGGGGCCCGGGCTCGCGTTTGGGTCCGAGAACCTGAGCAACCTCCACAACGTTCTCGCCTGGCGGAAGGGTACGTTCTACAAGTTGGCGACCGACGGGGACCCCGTACCGGGTGGAGGAACCGCGAACCTCGTCATCTATGAGTCCCGGATCTCCATCAAAGGGAAGACCGTTCTCTACGGAGCGGGTATATCCGGGACCGTCGACCTTTCCGGTCTGTTCATGGCGCGGTTGCGTTAGCAGGCGTTCGATGGGGATGCGGGCCGGTCGGCTCGCATTCCCGCGCCGTCAGCCTTCGACGCAGGTGTTCACGATCGTGCCGAGTCCCTCGATCGTGCTGGTGATCGTGTCGCCGGCCGCGAGGTAGCGGCGCGGATCGCGGACCGATCCGACGCCGGCGGGCGTCCCAGTGAAGATCAGGTCGCCGGGGACGAGCGTGCAGTACTTCGAGAGGAAGGCGATGAGTTCCGGCACCGAGAACACCATGAGGTTCGTCCGGGCGTCCTGCAGCCGCTCGCCGGAGACGTCGCAGGAGATTGCGAGATCGTTCGGATCGGCGAGCTCGTCGAGCGACACGATACCGGGACCGATCGGGCCGAAGGTATCGACCGACTTCCCCATCGAGAACTGCGGCGGCTTGCCCGCAAACTGCATCCGTCGGTCGGAGATGTCCTGCCCGACGCAGTAGCCGGCGACGTGATCTAACGCGCTCCCCTCGTCGATGTTCCGGCCGCCGGATCCGATCACGACGACGAGCTCGACCTCGTAGTCGACCCGGTTCGAGGTGAACACCACGTCGGCACGGGGGCCGACGAGGCAGTTCGGAAACTTCGTGAAGATGAGCGGTTCCTTGGGAAGATCGAGCCCGGCCTCTTCCGCGTGGTCGGTGTAGTTGAGGCCGACGCCGAAGATCTTCTGGGGCGTCGTGACCGGCGGGCCGAGCTTGGCTTCATCGACCGGTTCGGAGGGCGCGTCCGCGGTGAGGCCAGCGGCCCAGGAGCGGAACTCGCTCCAGCGTCCGAGAATCTCCATCGGATCGGTCGAGAAGCGACCGTCGGACGCGTTTGCGACGTCGACGATTCGATCGTCCAGCCGCAGGCCGGCGCGTCCGCCCGCATTCACCAGTGAGGTGCTCATCTGCTCTCCTGTGTAGCGTCGAGCAGCGCGAGTAGGCGCCGCGCCGCTTCGGTCGGCGTCAAGGTGGCTTGGCCCACGGCGGTCTCCATCTCGGGAAGAAGCCGTTGCACGTCGCGGCGCCCGACGAAGTGCTGCTTCAAGCCCTCCTCGAGCATGCTCCACATCCAAGCCTGCTGTTGGTGACGCCGCTTGTCCATCAGTTCGCCGGTGGCGCCGAGCTTGTCGCGGTGGTCGAGGATGATGTTCCAGACCTCGTCCATGCCCTTCGACTCGAGGGCGCTGGTCTGAATGACCGGCGGGCTCCAGTTCGCGCTGCCGTGGCGGAACAACCGAAGAGCACTGCGGTACTCGGCGGTGGCCCGTGTCGCGAGCGGAATGTTGTCGCCGTCGGCCTTGTTCACCGCGAGCGCATCCGCGATCTCCAGGATGCCCTTCTTGATCCCCTGCAGCTCGTCGCCGGCGCCCGGGAGCATCAGCACCAGGAAGAAGTCCACCATCGACGCGACGGTCACCTCCGACTGGCCGACTCCGACCGTCTCGACGAGAATCACGTCGTACCCGGCCGCCTCGCAGACGAGCATTCCTTCGCGCGTCCGCTGAGCGACGCCGCCCAGCGATCCCGCCGATGGGCTTGGGCGGATGAAGGCCTCAGGTGTGGCTGAGAGGCGCGACATCCGAGTCTTGTCGCCCAGGATGCTTCCGCCCGACCGCGTACTCGAAGGGTCGACCGCGAGAACGGCCACGCGCTTCCCTTGTTCGATAAGGTAGAGCCCGAACGCTTCGATGAACGTACTCTTGCCGACCCCGGGCACGCCGGTGATGCCGACCCGAGCTGCCGTTCCCGTGGCGGGGAGCAATTGTTCGAGGAGAGACTGCGCTTCACGCTGGTGGTCCGTACGAGTGCTTTCCACCAGCGTGATCGCTTTCGCCATCGCGCGACGGTTGCCGCTGCGAACTTCGGCAGCGAGTTTTTCGGCCGAGGTGCTCACTCAGCCGGCGGCGGGATTGGCGGGATTGTCGGCGGTCGCCCGGCTGCCGATGAGATCCAGCACCTTGCGCGCGGCAAGGGGGATCTTCGTGCCTGGGCCGAAGATCGCCTTCACGCCGGCTTTCTCGAGAAACGGGTAGTCCTTCGGCGGGATGATGCCTCCGACGGTAACGACGATGTCGCCCGCATTGAGCTTGCCTAGCTGCTCGATGAGTTCCGGCACGAGGGTTTTGTGCCCGCCCGATTGGCTCGAGACGCCGATCACGTGGACGTCATTCTCGATGGCCTGGCGCGCGATCTCCTCCGGCGTCTGGAAGAGCGTGCCGACGTCGACGTCGAACCCGAGGTCGGCGAATGCCGTCGCGATCACCTTTGCGCCCCTATCGTGTCCGTCCTGCCCGACCTTCGCGACGAGCATGCGGGGCCGGCGGCCCTGGTCACCGACGAAGCGTTCGATCTCCGTCTGCATGGTCTTCCAGTCGGCATCGTCGGAGAAGGCGGAGCCATACACGCCGGAGATCGACCTGATCTCGGCCTGGTAGCGTCCCCACTCCTTTTCGAGTGCGTAGGAGATTTCACCTACCGATGCGCGCGCTCGCGCGGCTGCGACGCCGAGCTCGAGCAGGTTGCCTTCGCCGGTCTGAGCGCACTTAGTCAGTGCGTCTAGTGCGGCGTCGCACTTGGCCTGGTCGCGCGAGGCGCGGATTTTCTCGAGGGCCGCGACCTGGGACTCGCGCACGGCGGTGTTGTCGATCTCGCGGAGGTCGAGCTCCGGCTCGTCGTCGCGCTGGTACTTGTTCACGCCAATCACGATGTCTTCGCCGCGATCGATGCGTGCCTGGCGCTGGGCCGACGTCTCCTCGATGCGGAGCTTCGGCATGCCGGCCTCGATCGCCTTGGTCATGCCGCCCATCTCTTCGACTTCCTCGATGATTCCGAGGGCCTTCGCGGCGAGGGTGTGCGTCAGCGACTCCATGAAGTACGAGCCGCCCCACGGGTCGACGACGTTGGGGATTCCCGTCTCGAGCTGCAGCATGAGCTGCGTGTTGCGTGCGATGCGCGCAGACTCGTCGGTCGGAAGCGCGAGCGCTTCGTCGAAGGAGTTCGTGTGAAGACTCTGGGTGCCGCCCATGACCGAAGCCATCGCCTCGATCGTGGTGCGCATGATGTTGTTGTACGGGTCCTGTTCAGTGAGGCTCGCACCGGACGTCTGGCAGTGCGTGCGCAGCATCATCGAGCGCGGGTTCTTCGGGTTGAAGTGCTTCTTCACGAGAGTGGCCCACAGCAGGCGCGCGGCGCGCAGCTTCGCCACTTCCATGTAGAAGTTCATTCCGATTGCGAAGAAGAACGAGAGGCGACCGGCGAACGCGTCGATGTCTAGTCCCTTCGACAGGGCGGCGCGTACGTAGTCGAGTCCGTCGGCGATCGTGAACGCGAGTTCGAGATCGCACGTCGCTCCGGCTTCCTGCATGTGGTAGCCGGAGATCGAAATCGAGTTGAACTTCGGCATCTCTTTCGAGGTGTACTCGATGATGTCGGCGACGATTCGCATCGAAGGCGTCGGCGGGTAGATGTAGGTGTTGCGGACCATGAACTCCTTGAGGATGTCGTTCTGAATGGTTCCGGTCAGCTTTTCGCGGGGCACGCCCTGTTCCTCGCCGGCGACGATGAAGCTCGCGAGCACGGGGAGGACGGCGCCGTTCATGGTCATCGAGACCGACATCTTGTCGAGGGGGACGCCGTCGAAGAGGACTTTCATGTCCTCGACGGAATCGATCGCGACGCCGGCCTTGCCGACGTCACCGACGACGCGGGGATGGTCGCTGTCGTAGCCCCGGTGCGTGGCGAGATCGAAAGCGACGGAGAGACCCATCTGACCGGCCGCTAGATTGGCCCGGTAGAAGGCGTTGGATTCCTCGGCCGTGGAGAAACCGGCGTACTGGCGAATGGTCCAGGGGCGCTCGGTGTACATCGTGGCCCGGGGGCCGCGGATGAACGGGTAGTCCCCGGGGATCCCGTCGGTGAAGTCCAACCCCTCGACGTCGGCCTTGCTATAGAGCGGCTTTACGTCGATTCCTTCTGGTGTTTTCCAGACCAGCTCCTCGGGGTCGGCCCCTTTGCGCTCTTTCGTCGCGAGCTCGCGCCAGCGCTTCAGGTTCTCGTCGGTCGTATTCGCCATGATCGATTAGGATGGTGATCGGGCTCTCCGCTTGCAAATTTGACCCAGGAACGCGAAGTCGCCCCCAAAAGGGGACAAACGATGTCGATCGAGCAGAACCGAAAGACCGTGGAGACGATGTGGGCGGCGCTCAGCGCCATGGATTGGGAAGCCATGACGGCCTGCCTGGCCGAGGACGTGTTCTACGAGGACGTCCCGACCGAAGATGAGGGCGCCCACGGTCGCGAGAACGTCGTGAAGCGGCTCCGCATCGCGTTCGATCACCTGGCGGACCACCAGCACACCATCCATCACCTCGTCTGCGAGAGCGACGTCGCCTTCCTCGATCACACCGAGGTCTGGACGTTCAAGACGGGCGAGAAGGCCACGAACACGTTCGCCACCATGCACGAACTCCAGGACGGAAAGATCTCGAAATGGAGCGATTACTGGGACGTCACGACCTTCGTGAACCAGTTCCCGGCGTCGTTCCTCGAAGTCATGGCCAAGGCGAGCGAGACGGACTTCAACTAGACGGACCTTGACTTCCCACCAGCTGTTGACCGCCGGGCGTCCATCTTCGCAGCCTGGCTCGGGACAAGGAAGGAGACCATGGCCAAGCGGGCCATCATCTTCTTCATCGCCACCCGCGCCCCCGCTCGTCGGCGATGCGGATCACTTCAAGCGCTACAAGGTGAGCCAGACCAAGGGGACGCCGAAGTTCAAGCAGACTACGGCGACCGCCGTCGTCGAGTTCGAGGGCCGGTTCTAAGACGTCTTCGTGCCGCGCCGACTCTGCTATTCCGTCGACAGGAACGGCGAGGAAATCGTCGACCCGACCCAATTCCTGACCTGCTACCGCTTGCGTTGAGCCACCGGGCAGCCGACGCACACCAGGTTGGTCGATCAGATCCGTACTGCCTACCAGTTCGGCGATCTCCGCCTCGGCACCAAGAACGAGCGAGATCTGTGCGTGCCGGCGACGCTCGTTCCGCAGCGGGTGCGCCCGTACCATCTCGATCGGCGCTCGGTATACGGTCGATACGACTCGAAGACCGAGCGCCTCGGGATGTCTGCCTGGCCCGCGCCATCGCGCGGTCCCGGTCTACGCTTCGTACAGCTTGAGGACGCGGACCTTGCCCTCGGGGGCGGCCTGGATGCAGAGGTCGCAGAGGACGCACTCGTCGAGGTTGGCGTCGACGATGGTTAGCTTGCCGTCCTCCGCTTGAGCGAAGATGTCGACGGCGCACACGTCTGTGAGTTTCTTGGCGAGCTCGCGGTCCTGGGCGACCGCGTCATCCACGGATACGTCGATGAACATTCCGGCCATCTTAATTCCCCTTCTCTTCGAGTCGCTTCTTGAGGAGGTCTGGGATCTCTTCGATCCGCTCGGCCACCGAGATGCCCGCGGCTTCCATCCGCTCGATCTTCTCGGCGGTGGTGTCTTCCTTGCCTTCCACGATGGTTCCGGCGTGGCCGAAGCGCATGCCCTGCATCTCGTCCATGAACCGTCCGGCCATGAAGGCGACGATCGGGAGGCGGGAGTTGTGCTCCTTCACCCACTCGGCGAGTTCGGCTTCCATACGGCCGCCCGGCTCCGAGTAGATCGCGATCGCCTTGGTCTCTGGATCGGCCTCGAACAGAGGCATGAGCTCCGCGTACGACGTGCCGACGATGGCGTCGCCGCCGATCGAAACACAGGTCGACTGGCCCATGCCCGCCGCCGTCAGGGTGGAGGCGATCTCGGTCGTCATGCCGCCGGAGCGGGACATGATGCCGATCGGGCCCTTCGTGTACGCCTGGCGGGTATTGGCCGCCGGGCCGCCCACGCCGCCCATCTTGGCCTCTCCCGGAGAGATGATGCCGAGGCAGTTCGGCCCGATGATGCGAGCGCCGCGTAGGGCCGCCAACTCGACGGCCTGAGCGACTTCGCCCCGTGGGATGTTCTCCGTCACGACGACGATGAGCTTGATGTCGTTCTCGAGCGCCTCGATCATGGCGTCGACCGTGAACTTCGGCGGCACCGAGATGATGCTGCCTTGGGGCTGACCGACCTTCTCGACGACGTCGCGGACGCAATCGAAGACCGGCACCCCGTAGATGTCGCGACCGGCGCGACCGGGAGTGACGCCGCCGATAATCTTGGCGCCGTAGTCGAGGTTCTCACGCGTCAGGTTCACGGCCTCGCGGCCGGTGATGCCTTGGACGATGAAGGGAGTGTCTTTTCGAATTAGGATGGACATCAGCTTGCCTTGAGCTTGGCGACGGCGCGGCCGGCCGCCTCGTACATCGAAACGGAGCGATCGCAGTACTCGACCCCGTGCTTCGCGAGAATCTTGAAGCCTTCGTCCTCCCATGAGCCGGGGATGCGGAAGATCGTGATGACCTCGCCCGGATCCTTGCCCGCCTGGATGCAGCCCTTGATGACGCCGCGCGCGACGATGTCGACGCGGGTGTTCGAGACGACGTTCATCATGACGGCGATCTTCTTCACACCGGGCTTGGAGAGAATCAGCTTCGTCAGGTTGCAGACCTTGCCGACGCTTGGGTTGCCGCCAATCTCGCAGTAGTTCGCGGGCTTGCCGCCGTGGTTGCGGACCGCATCGAACAGAGTCAGCGAACCACCACCGGCGCCGATGATCAGGCCGAGGTCGCCGTCGAACTCGACGACGTTGCCGGCGACACCGCGGTGGTCGACTGCATTGAGGCGGGCACCTTCGAGCTCGAACGGCGTCGGCGGCCGCGCCTGGCGGGTTTCGTCGTCGCCGATGCCGAGCTCCTTTAAGAGAGCGGCGTGCTTGCCGCGCGCCTCGGCCTCCATGTCGACGTGGCCGTCGAGCACGATGAAGCGACCGTTCTCGAGTTTCCCGACCGGGTTGATCTCGGCGAGTGTCAGATCGTACTCGAGGAAGAGTTTCATGAGTTCAAAGACGATCGGGGTCAGGCGGTTGAGATCACTGCCGGTGACGCCCGTCTTGCCGATCGCTTCCTTCGCGAGCCGCGGCGTGAGCGGCAGGAAGGTGGAGAAGTGCGTGCGCGATAGGTGCTCCGGATGCGACTCGGCGACTTCCTCGATGTCGATCCCGCCCATGTCGCTGAACAGGAGGACGGGCAGCTTGCGGCGCCCGTCCCACGTCACAGAGACGAAGTATTCTTGAACGACCTTGCTCTTCGACTCGACCAGGACGGAGCGGGCTGTCTCGCCGCCGACCACGATCGGGAGCACGTGCTCGTACTTCTCGGCCGCCTCGTCGGGCGTATCGGCGAACTGGACCGCCCCCGCCTTCATCCGCCCGCCGGAGAGCACCTGGCTCTTCACAACAACAGATCCGCCGATCTTCTCGGCGGCGGCGCGGGCCTCTTGCTTAGAGTTCACGACGGCAAGTTCACCCATGGGCAGACTGTGCTTTGCGAACAGGGCTTTGGACTCGTACTCGTAGAAGCGCACGTTCTCGGATTCCCTCCCTGCTTTGTTGACGGGGTCGCGCTGCCCGGATGGGCGCGGTATTCGTCGGGTTCCTGCGGGTCCCCTCCGCGAGGAGGCCGAAGGAATTGGTATAGGAGGGGCTCCGGCCCACGCAACCGCGCAGGGTGAGACCAGGAGGTGGATCCATGGACCCGTTTCGATTGAGCTGGCTGAACCAGGTCACCGAACCGATCGTCGACCCCGAGGCCCCGATCGTGGACCCGCACCACCACCTCTGGCCCGTCGGTGGGGCGATGGAGTACGGGATCGACGATCTCCGTGCCGACACGGGCAGTGGCCACAACGTGGTGGGGACGGTGTTCGTCGAGTGCCGGGCCGTGCGGCGCCCCGGCGGCCCGGATCATCTCCAGCCGGTCGGCGAGACCGAATTCGTGGCCGCCGAGGCGGCAAGGCTAAGGAAAGTCGCTCCGGACGCCGCGCCGATCGCCGGTATCGTGGGGTACGCGGATCTCCGCACCGGCCCTCTGCTGGCCGAGACTCTGGCGGCTCACGGGGACGCGGGTGCGGGGCTCTTCCGGGGGATCCGTCATGCGGGTTCGCACGCGATCGACCCCGAAGCGCACTCGATTCCGGGCTCCGCGCCGGCGGGGCTCTATCTCGACGAGTCGTTCCGCGACGGCGTGCGGGAGCTCGGACGGCGCGGCCTCACCTACGACACTTGGCACTTCCACTACCAGAACCGGGAGTTCGCGGAGCTTGCGCGCGCGGTGCCGGACACGATCTTGGTCCTGGACCACTTCGGCACGCCCCTCGGCGTCGGCAAGTTCACCGGACGACGGGAAGAGATCTTCGCTGCATGGAAGGACGACATTGCGGATATTGCGCGATGCGAGAACGTGGTGGCGAAGCTCGGTGGGCTCGCGATGCCGGACAACGGATTTGGATGGAACGCCGCCGAACGCCCGCCGACCTCGGATGAGTTCGTTGCGGCGCAGGGGCGCTACTACCAGCACACGATCGAGTGCTTCGGGCCGGAACGGTGCATGTTCGAGAGCAACTTCCCCGTCGACAAGCTGTCGCTCTCGTACCCGGTGGTCTGGAACGCGTTCAAGAAGATCGCCGCACGTTACTCGGCAGACGAACGAACCGCGATGTTCTCGAGGACGGCGACTCGGACTTACCGCCTCTGAAGCTCGGGCGGGGGGGGGGGCGTCCTCACTCCACGTAGCCGAGGGCGCGGAGCTGTTCGGTGAGATCGGGATTGACCTTCATCGTGTGACTGGTCTTCGCGCGCGCGCCCCAGTGGGCGTCCCAATCGACCAGCTTCGCTTCCAGGTCCGCCGCGTCGTCCGGGGCGGGGCCTGCGTCGAGTAGATTCTTCTTCTCTCCGGGATCGTCCGGCAGACGGTAGAGGGCTTTGACGACGACCTTGTCCTTTTCGGTCTGACTGAACACGTGGATCAGCTTGAACTCGTCGGTTCGGATTCCGATCCGGCGATTCCCGAAGCCGGTCGTCTCCAGGAAGACGGGCAGCTCGGGAAGCGAGTCGATAGGCGCTGCTCCGGCGATCCACCGGCTCAGGTCGGATGCACGAGACTCCTCTTCCGGACCGGGCAGGCCGAAGCCCTCCGGGCGATCGACGCCGGCGAGCCCGAGGAGGGTCGGCCCGACGTCCATCAGGCGGACTTGGTTCTCGATCGACATTCCCGCGCGGATTCGAGGAGGGTACCGCATGATGAGCGGCACGTTCACTAGCTGGTCGACGAGCGTTCTCGAGTGCCCGCCGATCCCGTGCTCGAAGAACTCCTCTCCGTGGTCCGACGTGAGAATGATGAGCGTGTCGTCGTAGACGCCCAAAGACCGGAGCTTGTCGAAGACTCTGCCGAGGTGCTCGTCGGTGTACCGAATCTCTCCGTCATAGAGAGCGAGAAGGTGCTGGAACTCGCGAGGGGCCTGTCTCGGTTTCTTGTCCCACGGGTACTTCTCGGACGTCGGCATGTCGCCCACGAAGTCGGGGTCGAACATCTCCACGTATTCCGGCGGAGGCGCGTAGGCGTCGTGGACGTCCCACATGTGCAGGAAGACGAAGAACGGTTTTTCTCCGTCTTTCGCCTTCCACGCCGAGAGCCACTCCGTCGTGAATTTCGTGAGACCGGGAGACGTTACCGCGAGCATCGAGGGGCGTCCCCGGGGCCGGACCTCCTCCTCGTTGTAGGTGTCGAACCCGTCGGAGTAGCCGTACTCGCCACCGAGGTACGGACCTGAGACGAAGCCGGCGGTGTCGTAGCCGGCGTCGCGCATCACGGAGGCGAGTGTCGAGACGTCGTCGTTCAGTCTGCGGTCGGGTGCCGCGACTCCGTGTTTTTCCGGCGGGATGCTCGTGAGGAGGGTAACGTGCGTCGGCAGCGTCCAGCCGGACGGCGAGATGGCTTGCCGGAACGTCACGCCCTCTGCGGCGAGTTCATCAATGTTCGGGCTCGTGTCGCGCTCGTACCCGTAGGCGCCGAGATGGTCGGCGCGAAGGGTGTCGATCGAGATCAGCAGGACGTTCGGGCGCCCGCCCGGGGCCGCAGTTTCGTGCGCCCGGTGAAGGCGTCGTTCCGTCACGACCGCCAACGCGGCCGCCACTACGACGATCGTCAGTACGAGAACGCGCCGGAGGGCGAGCGAGATGCCGGCCGGTTCATTCACAGCCCTCGACGGTAGCATCGGGCCGGGCTCGGAGCGATCGACCTCCGGGCTGAGACCGGAGGTCGATCTCGTAGATACTCGCTCTGTGGATCCGCTGCAGGGGCTGACGAAAGGAGGCGTGCAAATGGAGGATCTCGCAGTGGAGAACGGGAAGTTGGTACTGGCGCTGGAGGTGCCGCTCGAGAACATGTCCGGCATTCGGGCCGATCCCGGGATCACTCGGGAGAAGGGGCACACGGGATTGAAGCTCACCGGCGCTCGCCTCGGGGGGCGCATGATTGCCGGCAGCTTCCGGCAGGATGGCAAGACAGTGTTCTGGGACTTCCACGATCGGTCCAAGGTCATCGTCATCGATCTGCACGACGAGCACTACGCTTGTTTGATCGTGCAAGTCGCGGATCCCGCCGCCGCGGGGGACGTGGTCGGTGCGTTGGTCGCGGGTCTCGAAACCCAGCTCGGTCCGACGTGGCGCGACGGCGTCGAGCTGTCTTTCGGCCAATGGCAGAGGCTCGCTCTCGCCCGCGGGTTCATGCGGGACGCACCCCTGATGCTCGCCCTGGACGAGCCGACGGCAGCACTCGCCGCGGAGACCGAGCACGCACTCTTCGAACGCTACGTCGAGGCGGCCCGCGGTGGTGCTCACGGTGGCCGCATCACGATTCTCGTGTCGCACCGCTTCTCCACCGTTCGGATGGCGGACCTGATCCTCGTGATGGACGGCGGCCAGGTCGCCGAGCAGGGCAGCCACGAAGAGTTGATGGCACCTGGTGGCCGCTACGCCGAGTTGTACGGGATTCAGGCCGCCTCGTACCGCTGAGAGCTCAGCGGCGCGCCCGGGCGAGAACGCGTTCTTGTTGCGCGACCAGCGGAGCGTCGACCATCTTGCCGTCGATTGTCAGCACGCCGTGTCCCTCGTGTAGCGCCTCCTCCCAGCCGGCGACGACGCGTTCGGCGTACGCGACTTGCGCAGCCGATGGCGTGTAGATCTCGTTCACCCGTTCGGCCTGACGTGGGTGGATGCAGAGCTTCCCCTCGTAACCGAGTGACAACCCGAAGGCGGTGTCGGCGGTGAACGCTTCGTCGTCTTTCACGGCGACGTGGACACAGTCGATCGGCGTGAGTCCGTGGGCTTTCGCCGCGATCGCTACGCTGCATCGGGCGTGGTGAACGACAGGGTTCGCTGAGTCGGTGTCCGCGAGGCCCATTTGAAGCGAGAAGTCCGCATGGCCGAAGCAGAGGGCCTCGGTGCGGGGGGCCGCGTTCGCTAGCGATAGGACGTTGGCGACGCCGAGTGGGCTCTCGATCAGGAGGAGGAGCGCGGTGTCCTTGGCGAGCCTCGCGGCAACGGCCGCGAGGTCGTCGGGTTGCTCGGCTTTGGGGAGCATGATCGTCGACACCCCGGCAGCGACGACCGCGGCGAGGTCGTCTTCGAAGAAGGGTGTGCCCGGTGGGTTGATCCGGACGGCGGCTTCGGAGCCGCCGAAGGATCCGGCGCGGAACGCCTGGGCGGTGCACTCTCTCGCGTCGCTTTTTTTCTCTGGGGCAACGGCATCCTCGAGATCGAGAACGACCGTGTCGGCCTCGGATTCGCGGGCTCTATCGATCTTGCGAGGGTCGATACCCGGGACGAACAACACCGAGCGTCTCAGACGCGTCGCATCGCTTACGCTTTCCATAACCCTTCCTTTTATCTCGGGTCGGCGGGAACCCCAACGCGAGGCTCGCCTGGGACCCGGGTTTTGCTATGGTTCCGAGTCATGCGTAGCGCGAAAGAATTCTTCCAGCCCATGGCCATCGGTGCTCCGGAGCCGGTGCGCGAGATTCCTTTCACCCCGTCACGGATGATCCATTTCTTCGATCCGAGCAATCCGAAGATGGCGTCCAAGGTCGGGGACATCGCGAAGAAGTGCGACGTACTGCTCGGTAACCTCGAGGACGCGATTCAGGTCGACAACAAGCTCGCCGCTCGCCGGGGGCTAGTGAACATCGCGAAGGAAACCGACTTCGGCGATTGCCAGCTCTGGACGCGAATCAACAGCCTCGATTCGCCCTGGATGCTCGACGACGTCACCGAACTCGTCACCGAGATCGGCGACAAACTCGACGTCATCATGGTTCCGAAGGTCGAGGGCGCCTGGGACATCCATTACATGGACCGCTTACTTGCTCAGCTCGAAGCGCGCGCTGGCCTGAAGAAGCCGCTTCTGATCCACGCGATCTTGGAGACCGCGACGGGCGTCGCGAACGTCGAGGAGATTTGTGGTGCGAGCCCGCGCATGCAGGGCTTGTCGCTTGGCCCTGCGGACCTCGCCGCGTCGCGTCGCATGAAGACCACGCGCGTCGGCGGTGGACATCCCGGCTACGTCGTCCGCGCCGACCCCGATCCGAACGACGAGAACGCGCCCCGTCCGTCGACCCAGCAGGACCTCTGGCACTACACCCTCGCCCGTATGGTCGACGCCTGTGCTGCCCACGGAATCCTGCCGTACTACGGGCCCTTCGGTGACATCAAAGACACCGTCGCGTGTGAGGATCAGTTCCGGAATGCCTTCCTGATGGGCTGCGTCGGCGCCTGGTCGCTGCACCCGGTCCAGATCGGCATCGCGCGCAACGTCTTCAGCCCGCCCGCCGACGAAGTGCTCTGGGCGAAGCGCGTCATCAAGGAGATGGGTGATGGAAGCGGCGCCGTTATGATCGACGGTAAGATGCAGGACGACGCGACGTTCAAGCAGTGTCGCGTCATGGTCGACCTGGCGGATCGTCTCTCCGCGAACGACCCGGAGTTGGCGAAGGCCTACACGCCGGTCGACTGACGTGGGCTTAGCGCTGGTTTTCCTCGTTCCGCTCGCGGCGTTCGTCGTGTGGTGGCTCTGGGAGCGCAGTCACCGGAAGACACACGCCGTTTCGCCGGGGCTGCAGGTCGACATCAATCTGCCCCACGCGGCGGAGTTCGAGCTGTACCACAACGCTCTGTCGCTCTGTTCGAAGAAGACGCGCTTCTGTCTTGCCGAACTCGGCATCGACTACGTCGGGCACCATGTCCACCTGATCGAGACGGGGGGCTATGAGAACATCGGCCGTGCGTTCCTCGCGGTGAATCCGGCGGGTGTCGTGCCCGTGCTCGTGCATGACGGCCACCCGATCTACGAGTCCCACGAGCAGATCCGGTACGCGGCCGACCATGCCCCGGAAGGCGCGCCCTCACTGGTGCCGTCCGATCCGGCGGCCGAAGACGAGATGCAGGAATGGGTCGACCGTTCCTCGCTCGTCGGGGACGATCCGATCGCGGGCGCGAAGCGGAGCGCGGGCAACGCCGTGCCGGGCCTCACGGTGCCGCTTTTCTCATCGATGATGGAAGAGATTCCGGTGCACTGGATTTTCGAGGGACTCCTCTTTCATCGGTTGAAGATACGCCCGGTGCTGTTTCTCGCGCTCAAGTCGCGTGGCCTTCGGGGGCTACCGAAGTTGCCTCCGGCCGTGAAGGCCATCCAGGCCTGTGGGCGCGCGATGAACACGCATCTCGACGATCTGGAAGCGCATCTCGAGAAGTCCGGCGGGCCGTGGATCTTGGGAGAGGCATTCACGTTGGCCGACGTGAGTTGGGTCGTCGTCGTGGAGCGCCTCCGAGAGGCGGACAGTCTGCACGTTTTCCTCGGAGAGGGGCGTCGTCCCGCGGTCACTGCCTGGTGGGAGCGGATCCGGGCGAGGCCGAGCTATCACGATGCGATCAAGGCGCACGGGGAGCCCCGTGTGGTGTCCGGTACCGAGCGGCTCATTGCGGCCAAGGCCGCGGATCCTGCTCTGCGCGCGGCACTCGAAGAGTTCTGATCCGCCCGGTTGTCGCTGCCTTTTCCCCGGACCTGCGGCCTCTCGAGCGCCCGATCAACGGCGAAAACCGGGCGAAGTCATCACGCGGGTGGCCCGCTGGGCGGGCAGGTGCCCAAATTTCCGTCGGGAGTGTGACCAATCTGTGAGCATGGGAATTGAATTCTCTCCCCAAACACCTATGATTCCGGGCGCCCTCCCTGGCCCGGATGTTGCGGATCTGAGGGCGATTCCAGACAATTAGTGGGGGCTTTCTGCGCGCGACGTGCTGGGGGCTTGGTGAGGGCTGCACGAACGCGGCTTTTTCAACCTGAACTCTCCTGTCGAGAGAGCTTTGCAGTCTATTGAGGAGCGAATCGCGAGATGAACAAAACGAAGTTGGAATACATCTGGTTGGATGGATACAAGCCGACCCAGAGCCTTCGCAGCAAGACTCGCGTCGAGTCGGATTTCGGGGGCAAGCTCGAGGACTGCCCGATGTGGTCCTTCGACGGAAGCTCGACCGAGCAGGCCGACGGCAGTGCTTCAGACTGCCTGCTGAAGCCCGTTGCCGTCTTCCCGGATCCCGGCCGTAGGAATTCCTTTCTCGTCATGACAGAGGTTCTCAACGCCGACCGTACGCCGCACGAGTCGAATGGCCGTGCGACGATCCTCGACGGTGACGACGAAGATTTCTGGTTCGGGTTCGAGCAGGAGTACTTCCTGTGGGACACCGAAACCGATCGTCCTCCGGGCTTCCCGGCGCAGGGCTACCCCCGTCCGCAGGGTCCGTACTACTGCTCGGTCGGCGGCTCGAACGCCTACGGTCGTGAAGTCATCGAAGAGCATCTCGACGACTGCCTCGCTGCTGGCATCAACGTCGAAGGCATCAACGGCGAAGTTGCCGCGGGCCAGTGGGAGTTCCAGGTGTTCGCGAAGGGCGCTGCGCGCGCCGGCGACGAGACCTGGGTTGCCCGCTACCTTCTCGAGCGCATCGCCGAGAAGTATGGCTACTCGATCAACTGGCACCCGAAGCCGCTCGGCGACACCGACTGGAACGGCTCGGGCATGCATGCCAACTTCTCGAACGGCCTGATGCGTACTTCCGGTAAGGAAGACACGTTCACGCGGGTCTGCGAAGAGTTCGCCAAGAACATCGAGCGTCACATCTCGGTCTACGGCGCCGATAACCGCCAGCGCCTGACCGGTGCGCACGAGACGCAGGCGATCGATCAGTTCAGCTTCGGCGTCTCGGATCGCGGTGCTTCGATCCGCATTCCGATCGGCACGCTCGAGGACGGCTGGAAGGGTCGCCTCGAGGATCGCCGCCCGGCGTCGAACGCAGATCCGTACAAGGTTGCGGCTGCGATTGTGAAGACGACGAAGGAAGCCGTGGGCTGAGCCCGCGCTGCCATAGCTTGACGAAAACGGGGCCGCATTGCGGCCCCGTTTTTCGTTCTGGCGCCGTGCCGCGGAGGCCTAGATCCACTTCTCCTGCAGCTCTCGGACGAGCTGGCTCGCTGTCTGGATGCGTTTCGCGGGATCCTTCTCGATGCATTGCATGCAGATCTGTTCCAGGCGCGGAGGCACTTTGTACTTGGCGATCTCGGAGGGCTTCACGGGTGTGTCGTTCAGCGCGGAGTTGATCACCTCATGGACGGTGTCGCCTTTCGTGGGTCGGTCGCCTGCCAAGATCTCGTAGAGGATGGTGCCGAGGCTGAAGATGTCGGTCCGGCCGTCGATCTTCGGGTCGCGTTCGATCTGCTCAGGCGACATGTAGGCCGGAGTGCCTTCCAGCTTCCCCTGGTGGGTGATCGTGGGGTCGTCGCTCTTGATCGGGTCCTCGGAGGGCGGCGGTTCTTCGGAGACTCCTTCTCGGTCCCAAACCTTGGCGAGTCCCCAGTCGAGGATGAGAACCTCGCCGAACGGCCCGACCAAGATGTTCTCCGGTTTGATGTCGCGGTGGACGACGCCCGCGGTGTGCGCGTAGTCGAGGGCGTGGCCAATGCCGACGACCACCTCAATTAGCTGCATCAGATCGTACCGATCGCGATATTTTGGGTCGATGACCTCACGCAGGGTGTAGCCGTGCACGAGTTTCATCGTGAAGTAGAGATGCCCCTTGTTGTTTCGGCCGAGCTCGTAGATGGGAACGGTGCTCGGGTGCTGGAGCATCGCGGTGACGCGAGCCTCGCGGAGGAAGCGCTTTTGTTCGACCGGATTGTTGGCGAGCTCGGGGCGAAGCGACTTGTAGCAAATCGTGCGCGACAGGTGCAGGTCCTTGCACGCCTGGATGAGCGACTTCCCGCCCCGCGCGATCGTCTTGAAGAGGGCGTAGCGGGTTCGGACGTCGATCTTGCTCGGCAACTCTCGGTCGGTGTCCTCGAGGAATACCGAAGCTTCGTCTTTGGTGCTCTGCGGAAATTGCATGGATGGTCGCTCCGGTCGGCATTTTCCCACAACTCCCGGGTTCATGCACGAGCTTGACGGGCAACCGGCAACCAGAGAGAGGGTCTTCATGAGACATCTCCGCGCCGTGACCTCGATCGTCCTCGGACTCCTCGCCGTGTCGGCATGTACGCGGGCTCCCGACATCGTCCGGATGCCCGCCGACCCGCCGGTCGCGGTCTTGATCGAGGACGTGACGGTTCTGGACGTCGAGGATGGGTCGAAGGCACCCCATCAGGACGTTCTCGTCGAGCAGGGCCGCATCGCCCGGATCGTACCCACGGGCCAGATCACCCTCCCGGAAGGCGGGGAGCGAGTTGATGGCCGCGGGGCCACTCTTCTGCCCGGTCTGATCGACATGCACGCCCACGTTTCCTCGCCGACCGGCCCGCCCTGGGTCGCGGGTCTTCCGAACGAAGACGCGAACTTGCAGGGTTTTCTGTACGCGGGCGTGACGACGGTTCTCGATACGGGCTCGATGGCCCCCGACGCCTACGAGCGCCGCGACCGCATCGCGCGCGGGGAGCAACTCGGACCTACGACGTATGAGGCGGGGCCGATCGTGACCGCGCGGGGCGGACATCCGGTCGCGATCTTCTCGAAGAACCTCCCATCGCTGCTCAGCTGGTACGTCCTGCCGCGCATGACCAGAGAGGTCGACACGCCGCAGGAGGGGAAGATGGCTGCTGCCGACGTTGCCGGCATGGGAGCCGACGTGATGAAGGTGGTCGTCGACCGGATTCCGAGCGGCGTACCGCGGATCACGAACGAGGCGTTGGCCGCGGCAGTGGGAGAGGCGCGCCGGCATGACCTGCGTTCAGTGGCGCACATCGGGGACGCTCAGGATGCGATGGATGCGGCCGACGCCGGTGTCGCGGCGTGGGTGCACGGGGTCTACAAGGAGTCGTTGTCCGACGAGCAGGTTGCGAAGCTCGCCGGGTACGGAATTCCGATGGCCCCGACGCTCGTCGTGTTCGAGAGCTTTGCCGGGTTCGGGAAGCCGTACGAGGCAACGGACCTCGAGCGGGAGAGCGCGGACCCGGACGGGCTCGCTGCGATGAACGACGTCCCCGAGGATTTCGACCTCAGTGTTATGAATGGGCTCGCCGGCACGCTGGCTTCGTCGCGTGAGAATGTGCGTCGTCTCCATGACGCGGGGGTGATGATCCTCGCCGGCAGCGACATGCAGTCCGGTCTTTTCGCGGGAGCGAGCCTCCACCGCGAGATCGGTCTTCTCGTCGAATCCGGTTTGACACCCAGCGAGGCGATCCGTGCGGCGACGCTCGATCCGGCGCGCTTCCTCTCGCGCTCGAAGGGGCCGCCGTTCGGTGTCGTGAAGGAGGGGCGGGTCGCCGACCTTCTGCTCGTCGAGGGGGATCCGACGGCGGACATCCGAAATCTCTCCCGCATCCGGGCCGTCTTGAAGGGCGGCATTCCCTTGGAGCGGATCCCCCGTACACGAGGCTGACGCCGGATCTCAGGGGGCGCCGCGGTTCCTCTGCAGAACGATCTTGACAGGATTCGATAATTCTATAATAATCGAACTATGGAGAAGAACGACGTACTGGCCGCCCTCGCCGCACTGGCTCAGGAGACCCGTCTGGACATTTTCCGTCTGCTCGTGCGGGCCGGAAACGACGGTCTGCCGGCGGGCGCCATCGGCGATGAGCTGGGTGTGGCCTCGGCGACGCTCTCGTTTCATCTGAAGGAGCTCAAGATGGCGCGCGTGATTCAGTGCCGTCGGGAAGGGCGATCTTTGATCTACAGCCCGAGCTTCGGTGTGATGAACGACCTTCTCCAGTTTCTCACAGTGAATTGCTGCGAGGGAGTTGCAGTTTGCGAGCCCAAGGCGCGCCGCGCACGGCGCAGCGCCTGAAGAAGGAGAGAGTCATGCGTGTACAGCTTGCTTTGAATGTGAAGGATCTCGACAAGGCCGTGGAATTCTACTCGAAGATGTTCGGTGTCGAGGTGAACAAGCGCAAGCCAGGTTACGCGAACTTTGCGGTGGAGAATCCGCCCCTGAAGCTCGTGTTGTTCGAACTGCCCGATGAGCCTGAGCGCCTGAATCACCTCGGCGTCGAAGTGTTCGACGACGAAGCCGTCCCCGCCGCCACCGAGCGGATCCAGGCGGCGGAACTCGAGCACCTGATCGAGGAAGAGACGAACTGCTGCTTCGCGAAGTCGACCAAGGTATGGGCCAAGGAGCCTGACGGGTTGCAGTGGGAATGGTACAAAGTTCTCGAGGACTCCGAGAGCTTCGGTGAGACGCCGAAGCTCGATACGGATGCCGCGGGCGTCCCGCAGGTGGCTGACGCCGAGAAGGGCGGGCCCTGCTGCTCGTGACGGCCCCCACGCCATGCTCGCGCGGCTCTCGCGCGGCTCTCCGGTTCCCGAACCCGGGCGCCGCGTCGAGAAAGCGTTGGGGGAACCGGGCTCGGATCGTGATAAGGGCTCGGCCATGGCAGAGTTCGAGAGGTCCGAGGTCGAAGCCGCGTTCCACGAGTTCGTTGCGATGGGTGACCGGTGCGCGGAATCGCGAGATTGGAATCCGTGGGCTGACATTCACAGCGAAGATGGTGTGTGGTTCGAGCACCACTTCGGGACCCAGCGGGGGCGCGAAGCGATCCGCAGCGTGATTGTCGAGGTCATGAAGCCGGTCCCCATGATGTTCTTCCCGGTGGAGTGGTTCATGATCGAGGGGAACCGGGTCGCTTCCTACATCTGGCAGCAGATGCCGGACCCGAAGGGAGGCGATGAGATCTACCGCTTCGGGAACATCACCGTCTTGGAGTACGCCGGCGAGGGGCTCTGGTCGTTTCAGGAAGACGTGTACAACCCGACCGAAGCCACCGATATGATGAAGCGTTGGCTCGCCGCCGGCGGCAAGCTCGCCGAGGCCTAGCGTCTAGCGCCGAGGCGGCACCGGTCGACTCGGCCGGGGTGGAGGTCGTCGTTCTGCCTCGGGACGGCGCAACCGGGTAGTTCGTCCGAGGGTCGAAGCGGAAGGCTTGGACCACGGTCAATCTCCGCGCCTCGACCAAGACACTCCTCCGGGCGGCCGAGTTGCACCAGGGAGACGACAGCCTGACCGAGCTGGGCGCAGCCTCCTTCCCGAGCGTGACGTACTAGCCATCTTTCGCGGTCGCCGGTCCTATTGCGCGGTGGGGCGGTGCGTGGTGTCAGTGCGGGGTGTGGCGACGCGACCCTGAAGTCGAGCCCGGCGACGTCGGGATGAACGGTGAAATCCTGGACAGGATGGTCGAGGAGTTCGCCGGCACCTGCGAGACCGGCGAGCGGTTTCACGGCGCTCAGATGGCGCTCTACCGTGACGGGCGCCGCGTGCTCGATGTGGGCGGCGGGGCGGCGCGCATTCGTACCGAGGTGCCGGTCGCCGAGGATACGCTCTTTGTGATGTTCAGCTGCACCAAGGCGTTGGCCTCTCTCGCGATGCTGATGCTCTATGAGCGCGGCAAGTTCCACTACGATGAGCACGTCGTCGCGTATTGGCCCGAGTTTGCCCGGGTGATGCCCGAGAAGGCCGGCATCACGATTCGGCACGTCCTGAGTCATCGAGCCGGTTTCCCGGGAGGCCCGGAGTGGCTCACGGCGCGGCACTGGGGCGATCGCGCCGCGATCCGGCGCGCGATGGAGGAGGTGGAACTCTCGTTCCCCGCCGGCCAGAAGAACGCGTACCACGCGATCAATTTCGGGCACATGGTGAACGAGCTGATTGAGCGGATCGATGGCCGTGACTGCGGCGTGTTCTTGCGCGAAGAGGTCTTCGAGCCTCTCGGGTTGAACGACATCCACGTCGGTCTGCCGGACGACTCGCGGCTCGAGGGCCGCGTGGCCTGGTGCTACAACGAGATGAACCTCTCCGCCGCGCGCGCGACCGGCGTCGTCGCCCCCGGGCAGGAATCGAGCGAGGGTGAGGAGGCGAGCGCACTGGCGAGAGTGGCTCGAGCCGAGCCAGAGGGCGAACCGCGCGAGGTTCCGGAGCTTTCCCATCCCTTCAATCGGCCGGCCACGCATCAGGCCGTGTTGCCGGCGGCGGGCGGCATCGCGACCGCGCGCGATCTGACCGAGGTGTTGTCGGTGCTGGCCCTGGGAGGGAAGAGGGGCAACGTCGAGCTCGTCAGCCGGGAGGGGCTGGCGGCCGTGACCGCACCGACGAATCGCTCCAGCGACCTCGACGGCACGGTCGGGTGGCCTCTGCGCTGGAGCACCGGGTTCTCGCTGGGCTTCCACGGCGCGGGCAGCACGCTGCGGACGTTCGGGCACGGAGGTGCGGGGGGCCAGGAGACGTTCGCGGATCCCGATCGGCGACTCGCATGGACCTTCCTCACGAACGGTGAGATCTCCGACGATTTCATCGACTGGCGATACCGGCTGCAGTCGATGGCTTTCGAAGCTTGCGTGTCGTGAGTACGAAGGCGGGCAAGGCGCGTATTCGCAAGCGCATCTGGGATCGTCTCGAGAAGGACGGCGTCGCTAGAGGAGGCCGAGGAAGGCACGGAGGTCGGCGCGCTCTTTCGAGGAGAGGCTGCCCGCGGGCTCTCCTGAGTGCGGCAGGCCGGTCGACGTGATTGCGGCGAGGACCGCCTCGAGATCCGCTGCGGAGCCGTTCGTGAAGTAGGGACGTTTCTTGTAGAGCCGGCGGAGCGAGGGGGGGCGAGCCCCTTCGGGATGCACGTACGGCGTGATGCCCGTCTTCTCGTAGCCATTGCGTCCCCAGACGATCGTCCCGGTCGAGAACAGGTTCGCTTCCCATTCGGCCTGCGGCACAGCGGAAGTTGGATCGTCGGAGACGAGTCGGGCGGCGTGGCAGCTCTGGCACCGCTCGGCGAAGACTTCGGCGCCGCGTCGTTCGGACGGAGTGAATGCGTTGCGGCCGGCGGCGGCGGGATTCGGCGTGTGCTCGAAGCCCATCAGGAACGTCAGGAGCGCCCTACGGAGGAAGAGGGGAGACATCGTTTCCGGTACACCCGTCGTGTCGAGCCACGGGAAGTCGGCACGGTCCAGCGAGAACCAGGGGTCTCTCCGGTTCTTCTTGTTGGCGACCCGGAACTCGTTGTGGACCATCCGGGCCATTGTCGGATCGAGAGCGCGCGAGAAGTACGGGCGGTTGCCGTGCAGGCCGACGAGTGGCTTCGTCGTGGCGCGGACGTCTCCGCGACCGGTCGAGTGCGTGCGCCCGTCGACGTAGCCTTCGTGGTGGCAGGTCTCGCAAGTGAACCGGCTTCGCGGCCCCTCATTCTCGTTCCACGGGGCCATGAGCGTCGTGAAGAAGAGCGCCTCGCCGATTCGGGATTCGGGAGTGCGCGCCGCCGCGGGTCGCACGGCGACCGGCGTCTGCGGTCGCGTGGTAACGACCCAGGCGTCGAGCAGGGGGTTCGCGGCGAGTGGGCCTTGGAGGTCGGTCGTTCCCGGGGGAAGTGGTTCTCGCGTCACCGTCGGTGGGTCCGTGAGGTTCCGATCGGGCCAGGTGAGCGTCAGCAGGTCGGCCGTCGCGAAGCCGGCTACGCGAACGGCCAAGTTGGCGTCGCGAGTGAGATCGATCGCCTTCGGCGTCACGATCCCGTGCGAGGAGAGATTCACGGTGGCGAGCCGCGCGGTCTCTCCCGACGTCGGGTCGACCCGGTGCAGGAAGAGGAATGAATCGATGTAGCCGAACGCGCCGTCGCTCCGGTCGAGAGGCCTGTCTTCCACGCCTCCAGCCGCGATGAGGAGACCGTCTTCCGTCGTGTGCCCCGCGAACGACCAGAACGGACCGTCGTGAACGACTCGCGTGATTTCGCGGCCGGTGTCGTCGAGAACGAGAAGGGCTCCTTCGAGGAGGCAGTTCACCACCGCGAGATGGTCGAAGGCGGCCAACTCGACAGGCCCCTCGCACGCAGCGAGCTCCCGGAGATCCGCGGTCTCGCCGTGCAGGCGGATTGCGACGACCTGATGCAGGTAGGCGTCCACCGCCACGATCTGGTCACCGAGAATCGCGACGTCGCGGATCCCGTAGGCCCCGGGGACCGGAACGGAGCCGAGGGACGTGAGCTCGTCGTCCGCGACCCGGAATTGCGCCACACGGGCGGATTGGTCGCTCACTACGAGCAGGTTGCCGTCGGGTGCGAAGGTGAGCCCAGTTGGAGACGCCGGTGTCTCGGCGCGCGCGAGCTCTCGACCTGTCTCGTCAACGACCACCACGGCGTTCGCGCCTCGGAGCAGGCCGATCCAGCGACCGGGAGTCGGTGCTGCGATCAGCCGGTAGGGATCGGGCCCCAGGTCTTCACGGGACCGATCCTTCCAGTCGGTGCGTGCGCGAACCGACTCTTCGAAAGCCACGAGTTCCGTGGGCTCGGGCCCAGCGGAGGCTGTGAGCGCCCCGCTGAACAGGAGCGCGCACGTTGCGGCGACGAGGATGGTCTCTCGTTGCCTCGTTCGAGGTGTTCGTCCCACTCAGAGACGAGGGAACGTCAATCCCACATGCCGCGCAACCGGGCGCCGACGTCGACGCGCGTCGGCCCGTCCTGCACGACGGAGTCTTCGTCGGTCGCGGCTCCTGCGACACGGCGTTCGAAGCGATTGAGGATACCGTCGGGCAGGAAGCGCGATCGTGGCGCGTATAGGTGCCGGTCTCCGTCCCGCGGCTGATTGTGCACGTAAAAGCGCATGGGATGGACGAGGTGGAGATGGTCGCGCGCGCGGGTCATGGCGACGTAGAGGAGGCGACGTTCTTCCTCGATCTCCTCGGGGCGGCTGCACGCCATGTCGGACGGGATGCAGCCGTCGACCACGTTCAGGACGTGCACGGTGTCCCACTCCTGTCCTTTGGCCGAGTGGATCGTCGACAGGACGAGGTAGTCCTCGTCGAGGTGGGGTGGTCCCGCTTCGGCGCCGGTCGCTGCCGGTGGGTCGAGGGTCAGCTCGCTCAAGAATCGCTCGCGGCTCGGCTGCGTTGCCGCGATCTCTTCGAGGTGAATGAGATCGCCCATTCGGATGTGGGCGTCGTCGTGGAGACGGCCGAGGTGGGGTTCGTACCAGCGGCGCGCCATTTCGACCTGCCCCTGCCACGGAGTCTCGCTGTTTCGCAGTCGCTCGTAGAGCTCGCACACCTTCGGCCAGTGCTCGCGCGCCGCCGCCGGGATGGGAAGTTCACGGAGCGCGCTCGTGTCGAAGCGGTTGCGCTCGAGTTGTGCCAGGGCGCGACGGGCGCTCGTTGGGCCGACGCCGGGTAAAAGCTGGAGGGTGCGGAACCCTGCGACCGCATCGCGCGGATTCTCGGCCCAGCGGAGAACGCAGACCAGATCCTTCACATGCGCCGCTTCGAGGAAGCGGAGTCCGCCGAACTTCACAAACGGGATCTCTCGTCGAGAGAGTTCCAACTCGAGTTGAGCGCTGTGGTGCGAGGTTCGGAAGAGGACGGCTTGCTGTTTCAGTCCGAGGCCGGCCTCGCGGCTCGCGAGGACCTGCTCGACGACGTAGTCGGCCTGGGCGGACTCGTCTTCGACGAGGACGAGGTGCGGTTTTTCCTCCGACGGGCGCCGGGAGAAAAGGTTCTTCTCGAAGCGTTCCGCAGACAGCCCGATGACCGCATTGCTCGCATCGAGGATGGGCTGTGTCGACCGATAATTCTGTTCGAGGGTGACGACCCGCGCCCGCGTTTCGAACTGCGCGGGGAAGTCGAGGATGTTGCGCACCGTGGCGGCGCGAAACGCATAGATCGACTGGGCTTCATCGCCGACGACCGTGAGCCCTTTCCCCGAAGGGCGCATGCCGAGGAGAATCGATGCCTGCAATGCGTTGGTGTCCTGGTACTCGTCGACCAGAACGTGATCGAACCGCTTTGCGACCCGTGGGGCGATCGCGGGCTCGCCCATGAGGTGCGCCCAGTAGAGCAGCAGGTCGTCGTAGTCGAGAACGTTCGTGCGTTGCTTGGCTTCGACGTAGGCGCCGAACAGGGCCCGCAGTTCCTTCTCCCAGCGATCGCACCAGGGGAATGAGTTCTTCAGAGTCTCGGCGAGCGGCTTCTGGGAGTTCACCGTGTGCGAGTAGATCGCGAGGCACGTCGACTTCCTCGGGAACCGGCGCTTTCGCTCGGAGAGGCCAAGGTGGTCGCGTTCGAGATCGATCACGTCGGCTGCGTCTGAAGAGTCGAGAACGGTGAACGAGGGGTCGAGGCCGATCGATTTCGCGTGGAGTCGCAGCAGTCGGTTTGCGATGCCGTGAAACGTTCCCGCCCATCCAACGCGCCCGGGGGCGGTGGCGGCCAGTTTTCGGCTCGCCACGATGCGTTCGACCCGGCGGCCCATCTCCTGCGCGGCCCGCCTCGTGAAGGTCAGGAGGAGGATCCGACGGGGGTCCGCACCGCTCTCGATCAGGCGAGCGACACGGTGGGCGAGGGTATTCGTCTTCCCCGACCCGGCGCCCGCGATGACGAGAAGGGCGGGGGCCGAGGCGCCGTCCGTGCCGATCCCGTGCTCGACGGCGGATCTCTGCGCGGCGTTCAGGCCGTCTCTATCCTCGGTTTCCTGCTCTGTCTTCGCCATCATTTCGCCGTCCTGGGACCGTTGACCCTGGGCGAAAAAAAGGCGAAGCGCAAGACAGGATCCCGAGAAGTGCCGGAAGGCGCATCATTAATCGGATTATATAGATTTTATAGTAGGACTATTGATGCGAACGCTCGGGATCGTACTCGGCAGTCTTCTCGCCATGGTGGCCATCGGCTTCTTCCTCCTCGCCTTCGTCGTCGTCTGGTACATCGTGCGCTGCGTTCGCGGGATGCAGTTCGCTGCCCGCCAGGAGCCGATGCCGGACGCGACGACCTGGCTCTGGTAGAGATCCGTACATGACGGCAACGCGCGGCGTATGGTTTGCCCCGGAGGCGATCGCTACTCCGGATCTCGTGAAGACCACTCAGCTGATGGAGGAGCTCGGCTACGAGACCTTCTGGCTCGCGGAGACGTTCGGAAGGGATCCGTTCGCGCTGGCGGCCTCCCTCGGCGCGCACACCAGCCGGATTAAGGTCGCCACCGGCATCGCGAACGTCTTCCACCGGCACCCCGGTGCGATGAAGCAGGCGGCGAACACGGTCGCCGAGCAGACCGGGGGCCGCTTCATCCTCGGCCTGGGGATCTCCAGTCCGGCGATCGTCCAGAAGATTCGGAAGCTCGACTACTCCAAGCCGGTGACCTACCTGAAGCAGTATCTCGAGGACTACGCGGCGTCTCGATACTTCTCGATTCCGCCGCCGGCCGAGGTCCCCATCGTCCTCGCGGCCCTCAGCCCGAAGATGCTCAAGATCGCGAAGGAGCGCTCCGCCGGCGCGCTCACGTACAACGTGACGCCGGAGCACACCGCGGTCGCACGTGAGGCGCTCGGGCCCGACCGCATTCTCGCGGTCGAGCAGAAGATCATCCTGAGCACCGACGCAGGCAAGTGCCGCGAGACGGCGGCCGGAGTGATGCGCTTCTATCAAAAGGCGCCGGGCTACCGGCGTGCGTGGAACGCGCTCGGCTTCACCGACTCCGAGATCGATGAGCCGTCGCCTCGCTACCTGGACGCGATCGTCGCGTGGGGTACGGAGGAGAAGATTCAGGCGACGATCGACGCACACGTCGCGGCCGGCGCCGATCATGTTTGCCTGCAGCCGCTGCATCCCGAGGCCGGAATCGCTGCGATCGATGAGAACGCGCTCCGGGTTTTCGCGCCCGGTGGAGCCTGAGTCCCATGCCGAACAATCCACTTCGCGTGCAGTTCATTCACGGATTGGAGGGCAGCCCTAACGGTGCCAAGGCGCGTCTGTTCGCCGACGAGTTCGTGACGTCGACGCCGGTGATCAACACGAAGGACTTTCCGTCCTGCGTCGACGTGCACGTAGCCGAGATCCAAAACTTCCAGCCGAACGTGCTGATCGGCTCCTCGTTCGGCGGCGCGGTCGCGCTCGAGCTCCTCCACCGGGGTGCCTGGGACGGGCCGACTCTGTTGTTGGCACAGGCGGCGCTTCGCATCGGCCAGCAGACGACGGTGCCCGATGGGGTCGTCGTGTGGATCGTGCACGGCACCAATGATGAAGTAGTGAACGTCGAGGACAGCCGGCGCCTCGCGAAGACGGGATCTCCTCACCTGGTACGGATGATCGAAGTCGACGACGATCACTCCCTGCACGCGATGGCCGCGGATGGACGTCTTCTCGAGTTGGTGCGGGCGATCGCGATCGACACACGGTGAACGTCTCGATCGGCGACTATCAAAACCGCCCGGGAGAGCACTGCGGCAGTGTCGCCATGCGGGGTCTTCTGCAGCACTACTGCGATCTGGACCTCCCCGAGCCGGCCGTATTCGGCCTGGGCTCCGGCCTAGCCTGCGTCTACCTGACCGGGCCCGACCTGGACCCCGCACACCTGGTCTTCGGTCGGACGATCTCGATGGAGGCCGATCTCGCAGAGAACCTGCAGGTCGACTATCGCGAAGAGACGGAAGCCGACGACGACGTGGCCTGGGAGAAGGCGCGCGCCGAGGTGGTTGCCGGACGGCCGACGATGTTGTCGGGCGATATCCTCTATCTCGACTACCGCGAGTACAAGGTGCACTTCCCGGGGCATCGTTTCGTTCTGCTCGGCTTCGACGACGCGACCGAGAAGGCGCAGATCGCAGACCGGATCAACGTCGCGCCGGAACTGTGTTCGTACGGCGCGCTTCGGAAGAGTCGCAACCCGAAAGATGCGATGTCGACCAACAACCTCTGGGGGAAGTTCCACGGAACTGAGGTCGGTCGCAGCCTCGTCGACGCGTCGCGCGTGGCGATCGACCGGTGCGCGAAGAGCATGCTCGAGACGACGACCGAGCAGGGCGCGGCACTCTCCGGGGAGTTCTCGATGAAGACCGGTGTCGCCGCGATCCGTCAGCTCGCCGCCGCGATCCCCGAGTGGGGCGGCCGCGCCGACGCCGCCTGGATCGCATCGTATAATGCGCGCTGCATCGAGAAGTTCGGGAACGGAGGCGGAAACTTCCGCCGCTTGTACGCGGGCTTTCTCACCTGGGCGCACGCTCTCGATGCGAGCCTGGTCCCGGCCGCCGCGCCGGCGCAGATGCTGCGGGCGGCGGATGGCTGGACGGCTCTTTCGGAGACGCTCGGCGCGGCGTCGAAGGAAGGCGCAACACCCGATCTTTGGCCCCGCGCGGGCGTCCAGGCTTCCGAGGTGGCGGACCTCGAAGAGCGCGTGTTCCGTTCGCTGCTTTAGGGGGCCCCACTCAAGATGGATCGGAGTGAGGTCGTCGTGAGCCAAGCTTGGGTCAGACGCCTACTCAGAACACCGAGCTGGAGAGGGGCACGTCGGCGCGTGACCACGACTCCTCCTGCTGCTCCTGCACGACTTCGGCCCCGGTGCTCTGGTCCTGAGCGCGAAGGCTCTCCGTGAGGCCGTAGAGCGTCCACCCGCTGCGAGGCATGTGCTTGAGCTGCGTCCGGTAGGTTCGTTCCGCCGTGGCGCGTCGCTCGCTTCCATCGGCTTGTTGATGTTGGCGCCCAGGACGTAGGCCTCGCCCCAAAAGCAAATCGCGCTACTCGGATCGAGGCGCTGCGCTTCGCGAAAGGAGCGTGCGGCGTCGGCGTGGTTGAAGCCGTAGGTCAGCATCAATCCCTGGCCGAAATATTTCTGGGCGAGGGGGGAGGAGGTCGAGACGGGGTAGGAGTGATCGCTCAGGTCGTTGAAGAGAGGTGCGGTCGCGCCCTCGGGTACGATCCGACGTGGCTCACTGCCTACATCGGTCTCGCGAGCCGAGCATGCCATGAGTAACACGCAGCAGAGAATCGAAGCGGTCTTCTTTCCGTGCATTGCTCCAGTCCTCCGACGTCTGAATCGTTCAACGGGCGTCTGTGGTGGCTCCTTTCGTGAGCGCTTCCCGAACTCGCGGGAAAATCTCTTGTTCGTTGGATGCACGCAAGATCGCAGCGCGGTTTTCTTCGGGGTCGAGACCTCGGGAGATCGCGGAGAGGATCTCGAGTTGGACGCCGGTGTCGGCGGCGGGCGTGAGGATGAGGAACACGAAGTGGACGGGCTTATCGTCGATCGCGTTCCAGTCGAGGCCCTCGTTGTGTCGCGCGAACACCAGGACCGGTCGGGAGAGTCCTTCGAATCGTGCATGCGGCACGGCGATCTCGCCGCCGACGCCCGTATCCATCGTGTCTTCTCGGGCGCGGACCGCGTTGCGCACCATGTCCTCGCGGAGCCCGGCGAGGCGCGCCGCTCGAACGGACAACTGATCGATCGCCTCGAACCGGTCCGTTACCTCGAGCGTCGACACGATCCCATCCGCACTGAGGAAGTCGGCGACGGTGCCGGTTTCGCGCCGATGAAGTGCCCAGGCGAGCGCCGGGCCGACGACGACCGAGGAGGCAATCGACGCGAAGACAATCGCGACGAACATCTGCGGTCCGATCACTGCCTGATCTCGCGCGACGGCGGCCAGCAGGACGCCCATCGATCCGCCGGGGATGTGCGCAATCGCGATGGGCACCCGGTCGGCGGCGGGGATCCGACTGGCGAGAGTCCCGAGCCAGGCGCCGCCATATTTGCCGAAGACGGAGAGCAGGGTGATGGCGAGGACGAGGCCCGGGGAGAATTCCTCGACGAAATCCACGTGGAGGCAGATGCCCGCAAAGTACAGCGGCACGAAGACGCTCTCGACCATCTGCGTGATGACCGAACGCGTGTGTTCGGAGAGTGCATGGTGATCGCCCGCCATGAGACCTGCGACGAGGAACCCGAAGACCGGATGGATGCCCAGCGAGGCGGTCAAAACACCGCAGGCGAGTCCGAGGCAGACCACCGTGGAGAGTGGGGCGGCGGGGCTCGGGTAGCCGCGAGCGTCGAGTGCCTGGAGCCAGCGTGTCACGACAGAGCGTCCGAACGTCGCCGCGACCCCGGTGAAGACGACTACGGCTGCGATGCTGACTATGGCGGAGCCGGTGCCCGGTCCGGTTCCGGCCAGACTCAGCACCATTGCGAGGACCGCCCAGCCGAGCAGGTCGTTGATCGCCATGGCGGAGAGCAGCAGCAGGCCGAGATCGGATTTGGCAATGCGGAGATCGAGGAGCAGGCGCGCCACGACCGTGATCGCCGTTATCGACACAGCAGCGCCTACCAGCAGCGAAAATGCGGGGCGGGTCGCCGGTACCTCCGCCCAGGTCTCGTACATGAACCACGCGGCGGTCGTGCCGAGCGCAAGAGGCACGAGGACGCCGGTAATCGCGATCGACAGGGACTGGCGGCGGAGCTTCCAGGCCGACGCCACGTCGACCTCTAGCCCGATCACGAGAAGCAGGAACAGGATGCCGAGCTGTGCGGTCGCATCGAACAGGGCGAGTTGCACGGGGTCGTCCGGGAACAGCATCGAGAACCATCCCGGCGCGAGGTTCCCGAGGACGGAGGCGCCGAGAAGCAGTCCGGCGAGGATTTCCCCAACGAGGGGAGGCTGGCCGAAGCGCCGAGAGATCTCCCCCAGTAGTCGCGCCAGTCCGAGCACCACGAGGAGCTGGACGAGGAACAGGAGGAGCTGACCCTCATGCATGGGTGTCAGTCTACAGGAGTTGGAGGCTTAGAGTTTTGGTCGCCCGCCGGGAGGTCTCTGCGAGTCGGGGCCGGAGCGGCGACCGGTCCAAGCGCGAAGAGCAGGATCAGGCCGGCAACGATCGCTGCCTTCACAAACCACTGATGAATCTGCAGATTCGGCGGGTAGGCGGCACCCGGGGAGAGATCCCCGTGCACCAGGATCGTCGATGCAATCGTCACGACCGCCAGCGGGATGGTCGAGCCCCGAACGGCGCGGCCGGCGACGATCAGCATGCCGAAGATGATCTGAACTGCGATCGCGACCGGAATCGCATTCGTGTTCCCACCGGACGCCTGCACGTGCTCGAAGCGTGTTTCATAGAACAGCGCCTGCCACAGCGCGTTCGCGACGAAATAGCCGCCGATGAGGACGCGTCCTAGGACGACGGCTCGCAGGTCGATGGGCGCGCCTCGCCGCGGCGCTGCGAACGCGAGCATCAACGAACCGACCAGGGCGAGCTGAACCAGGAGCGCCTTTGCGTTGACCTGGGTGTGCGCGTCGATCGGGTACTCACCGATCCCGCCGGGGCCGAGATCCGTGTGCAGTAGTGTCGCGATCAGGCCGGCTACCGCCATCAGCGGCAAGGTCGCCGGACGAACCGCCCGTCCGGCCGCAACCACAAGCCCGCAAACCAGATAGACGGCCGCGACCGGTACGATCACCAAGGAGGGTGCGCCGATCTGGTCGAGGTACGCGGCGCGCAGATCCCAAGTATAGAGCCACCAGCCGCCGTTGAGCGCGAAGCAAAGGCCGAGGAGAATGCGCCCGAACGTCAGAATTGTCGCCACATGTGCCTCGCTTCGAGCCTGGGTGTGACGGTGGGGCTCACCGCTTGAGGTGGGCGGGAGAGAACGTGTTGTCGGGGACGTCACCGTTGTACTCGATCTCGACGGTCTCGAGTCGGGACTGGGTGTCGTTCTGCAGGTTCTTCATGTGCTGGTCGCGGATGGTGAGAATACCGTCCACTTCCTCCACGACGTCGACAGTCCACTCCTTGTACGGCTTGCCGTCCTTGTCGGAGAACTCGCGCTTGAGGACAATGAGATCCTTCGGATCGATCGAGATCACCATCGAGCCGTAGATCGCTTTCTCCTTGTCCTTCGGCGTGGCTTTGACCTGCTTCACCGCCCGCCCGCCTATGCCGCCGTCGCCGACGTACTCGTACGTATAGTCGCTGACTACCGGCTCGACCATGTCCGAAACGAAGAACGTCGACTCGAGGAACGGGTTCTTGCGGATTTGACCGCTCACCTTCATCGGGTTCGGGGCCATCGCGATCTTCATGTACTGCTCAGACTGCGCGCCGGGTTTCTCGAGGAACAAGAAGCGGATGCCCTTGAGTGCCACCGGCTCGGAGACCTCGAGGTACGAGGCCCGTTGGCCCTTGATCATCTTCGAGCTGAGACCGACGGTTCGGGGGTCTCCGTGCGGTGGCGTCAGCTTGAGCTTGGCTTGGACCGGGACTTTCGGCAGGTTGTCGACCGCCTTTTGGACCAGGGTGCCGGCGTCGTCCTCGCTCAGGGCGGGGGTGGCGACGGCGAGAAACGCGGGAAGGACGGACAGCGCCGCCGTGAGCTTCATGTTCTTCAGCATGGCATTCGTTCCGAGGGTGGCTGCGACCTAGCGGAATTCTTGGGAAATGACGACTTCTTTTCGGTCGAAGTTTCGAGACGGTCCGAGAGGATCCGGGTGAGGTTGAGGAAGACTTTGGCTGTAATCCTTGGATAGCGCCTTTGGATGCGACCGAGAAAGTCCCCGTCGAGGATCAGATACTCGGACGGCTCCGAGGGGCCCACGTCGGCGGACCGCGGCATGTGCCGGACCAATCCCATCTCCCCGATGACGTCCCCCCGACCCATATCTCGGATCGAGGTCTTCGTGGCGTCGACGAACACGCCGGCCTGGCCGGAAAGAAGCACGTACAGTTCTTCTTCGAGATCGCCCTTCCGGGTGATGTAGGTGCCCGGCTCGGCCTGTTCGAGGCGGGCCATGAGGACCACGATACGCGCATGTAGGGGCCGCAGGTTCGCGAAGAGCCGGATCTCCTTGTGGGGCTCCGGGCCGAGTTTCACGAACAGCAGGTCCCACAGGGTGATGATGCGCGTCGACATGACCAGCGTCGGTACGAGGAGGAGGTCGGTCACGAGCGCCAGCGCGAGCGTCGTGTACACGATGGGCTGGCCTACGCTTCGGCCGACGCGCAGGAGGGCTTCCTCCTGACTGCCGGTTCGGCGCAGCTCGTCGTTGAGCGCACTCAAGTAGTGGATCGTGTCGTCGACGGCGATGCCGATCGCGATCACGTTGGGAACGAGCGCGAGGACGCCCGTCGGGATCGAGAGGAACAGGAGTGACCGCAGCACGAGAAGAACGAGCAGCGTCTGCAGGCCGGTAATGGCGAGTTCTTCCGGAGCGAAGATCTGCTCGGCGGCGTCGCGGATCTGATCCTCGATTCCGAGCCGTATGAACTCCTCGTCCGAGAGCGGGTCGAAGAGCACGAGGGCGCTGGTCTTCTTGCCGTTCGGTGAGACGACGTTGCCCACCGCAAGCGGGTCGTCGTAGACGCGCTTGCGGAACGCGGCTGCGCTCTCGGCGAGCGTCTGCGACAGGCGATCGCGGAGTCGACCCGTATCTGTAAGGCGAACACTCCGAGGAAGAGCGTTCAGGAGAACGATCGAGCCGACGGTGATGTGAGGGTGGCGGATTGGGAACCGCAGGGGCCGGACCAACTGTCGGAAGACAAACCACGGCGGCAGGCTCGGGTTCAAGTGGAACAATGCAGTCTGTGACGTAGCGTGCGAACCGATAGCCCAGAGTATTCACGCGCGGGCTTATCCGGGGGCGGGCATCGTGCTCCAACGACTCCCAGACAACAGGGGGGAACGGAATGGAGCTTCGAAATCATATAAACCGGATCTTGTTCGAGCGCGGGCTGGCCGAGGGCGAACTCGCCTCGGTCTGTCGTCTCGATCAGGGGCACTTGAATCGAATCAAGAACGGCCGCGTGAAGCCGAGTCTCGTCACAGCGCTGAAGATCGGCAGCGCGCTCGGGATGGAGGTCAATCGGATCTTCTATCTCGATGGGCTCGAGGGGGCCGACGTGCCAGCGGCGACGCGGGCGAATGCACGGGCAGAGCGCGAGCCGCACGCGAGCGAGCGTCGACCGCGCGCGGCGAGTGGAATGCGTTCGACTCGCTAGTGCATCGCAGGCGACATGATATTGATGTGATGTCGCTTACGGTGCACTAGGCTCGGGATCAGACGCGAAGTCGGTTGCTGCGCTTGTTGCGCGAGCTGCGACTCAAGATCGCACCGACGATCATCCCGAAGACCAGGATCGACGCGCCGGTCACCCACTCGCGCCACCGGACCAGCGCTCGGAGTTCGTGGTTCTCGGTGGTGAGCTGTGCGATCCGCTCACGTTGCTCGGTGTCGGAGGTTTCGAACGAGCGGTTTTCCGAGAGGAGCCTCTCGGCTTCGTCTTCGGTCTTCTCGAGTCGGGTGCGGAGCGTGCGGGTCTCGGTTTCGAGTTGGGAGAGCCGGATCGCCGGGGGCGGATCGCCGGAGAGGTATCCGCCGGGGATCCAGCCTTCGCGTTCGTCTTCGAGGCGGACGTGGGTCCACCCGTTTTCGCTGCCGAGAACGGTGACGGGTTGATGGCTCGAGACGGTTCCGATGATTCTGTACTCGGTGCTCGCGCCCCGTCGCAAGTTTAGCTTGACTTCACCGCTGACCCAAGAGGCCTCCGCCGCGCGGGCCGGACCTCCTGCCGCCAAAACGAGCATCGTCGCCGCGAGCGCCGCCGCCGAGCTTCGTCCGAACCGCACCTTCATTTCCATTCCTCCGCCACGCTGGGTCAGTATCGCGGTAATTCCCGATAGGACAAGGGGGCTGGATTCCACCGGTGCCAGCTGCCAGAACTGTGTCTGGGCCCGGTCAGGGCCGGGACCACCAACGGAGGACGGCTCTGATGCAAGGACCAATCGACGACTACATTCTCTTCATTACCGGCATGGTGGTTTTCGGGGTCGCTCTGGCCGGCGTGATGGCGATCATGGGCCGCATGCACACCGAAGACTAGCTTCGCCGTTCGAGCACGAGGAATGCGAACGGGTGCTCGTTGCGCTCGTCCGCTCCGTGCTCCTCACGTGAAACCTCCCGCCACGCTGTCTCCGCGAGGTCCGGGAAGTGCACGTCGCCTTGGACGTCGGCTCCGACGCGCGTGAGATATAGGCGATTCGCCGTGGGCAGGGCGAGCTCGTAAACACCCGCTCCGCCGATCACGAACGCCTCGTCGTCTCCCGCACGTTCGGCTTCGGAGAGCGCCTCGTCGAGCCTGCTCGAAACCGTGCAGCCTGGTGAGGTGTATTCGCTCGAGCGCGAGAGGACGACGTTCGTGCGCTTGGGGAGTGGCTTTCCGATCGACTCATGGGTCTTGCGACCCATGATGACATGGTGGCCCGTGGTGAGCTCACGGAAGCGCTTCAGGTCTGCCGAGAGCTTCCAGGGAAGCGCGCCGTCGCGCCCGATCACGCCGTTGCGCGCGACGGCTGCGATGAGCGACACGGTCATACGGCCACCGCAGCGGCGATGTGCGGATGCGGCTCGTAGCCTTCGAGCGCGAAGTCTTCGTATTCGAAATCGAAGATGGATTCGCGTCGCTTGACGATGCGCATCGTCGGTAGTGGGCGCACCTCGCGTTGCAGCTGCAAGCGCGCCTGATCGAGGTGATTCGAGTAGAGGTGTGCATCGCCCAGTGTGTGAACGAAGTCTCCCGGCTGAAGGTTCGTCACGGTCGCGATCATCTGCGTCAGCAGCGCGTAGGACGCGATGTTGAACGGGACGCCGAGGAACACGTCAGCGCTACGCTGGTACAACTGGCAAGAGAGCCGGCCGTTGGCCACGTAGAACTGGAACAGGCAGTGGCAAGGCGGCAGTGCCATGTGCTCGACGTCGGCCACGTTCCACGCGCTCACGATGAGTCGTCGTGAGTCCGGATTCCGCTGCAACTCATCGACCAGCCACTGGATTTGATCGATGGCACCGCCGCCGCGTGCGGGCCAGGAGCGCCACTGGTGCCCGTAGACCGGACCCAGATCCCCGCTCTCGTCGGCCCATTCATCCCAGATCCGGACGCCATTTCTCTGCAAATAGGAAACGTTAGTGGTGCCCGAAAGAAACCAGAGGAGCTCGTGGATGATCGATTTGAGGTGCAGCTTCTTGGTCGTCACGCATGGAAATCCCGCCGCTAGATCAAATCGCATCTGATGGCCAAAAACGCTTAAAGTTCCAGTACCTGTGCGGTCTTCTTTCACCGTGCCGTCGGCCAGAATTCGGTCTAGAAGCTTGTGGTACTGTCGCATGGGCGTAAGATACACACCAAAGAGGGCGTCCTTCCACCGAACATCAGCTCGATGGTCGGGGGGGAAGGGGTCTTGTTCGGCCTGTGGCCGAACTGTAGGCAGGTGCGCACAGTAGTGGCACACCCTGCGCGAGGCCAAGAGCCCGCGAGACGCGAAGACTGTGGTGTGGACACCCCGGCCGAGGAGGCACAGGGGTTGGTTTAGGATGAGGGGATGCGGAGGCGAGCCGGTGGGTCCGGTGAGTCATTCCGTGTTTTATCGCGTGGAGTCAAGAGGAGGAATTAGAATGATGAATCGTAAGAAGCTTGCCCGTAGCAGCGTCGCTGCGCTCGTGGCTCTCGGCCTGGCGTCGGCGCCGGCCTTCGCAGATGAGATCGAAGCCGTAGAAATAATCGTCGGCGAAGAGATCGTTGCTCCGCCCGCGGAGCCGTGCCCGGAGTGTGCCGTGAACAACGGTGCGGTCACCATCGCCGTCGGAAACGACGTCACAAATGCCTACTTCTTCCGCGGCATTCTGCAGGAGAAGACCGGCGTCATCTGGCAGCCCTGGGGCGAGGTCAGTTTCGGTCTCTACGAGGCGGCCGATGACTCTGAGCTCATTTCGGATGTTTCGCTGACGTTGGGCACCTGGAACAGCGTGCAAACCAGCCAGACCTCTGCCAGACGTCCGGGCGGAACCGGCCCGGGCAACTGGTACGAGTCCGACCTCTACGCCGCCATTGGCATGGGGATGAACAACGGCGTCGGAGTGGGCGTGTCTTACATCGCTTACATGAGCCCGAACAACGCGTTCGGGACCGTTCAGGAGATCGATCTCGACCTCTCGTACGACGACTCCGGTCTCTACAGCGGCGAGATGCAGAACCTGGGCTTCGGTTTGAACCCGTACGGCCTGATCTCGTTCGAGCTCGACAAGACCAGGTTCGGCACCGAAGAGGGCATCTATGCCGAGGTCGGCATCGAGCCGAGCGTTTCGGTCATGGGTGACACGGATTACCCCGTGACGATCGGTGTTCCTCTCACGATGGGTATGTCGGTGGACAACTACTACCTGCCCACCAACAACTTGAACGGCAGCAACCCGGGCGACGACTGGTTCGGCTACGCGTCGGCCGGCGTCGGCGTCGGCGTGCCGCTGGCCTTCGTGCCGGCCCGTTTCGGCTCTTTCAGCGCCGGCGTCTCGGGTCAGTGGCTCGCGCTCGGGAGCAACCTGCAGCGATTCAACAACGGTCCTTCCAATGGCAACGTTGGCACGAAGACGAACCCCGAAGAGGGTCGCTTCGGCGAGTGGATCGGCGTAGCCAGCGTGAACTGGGAGTACTGATCTCCTAGGAAGTACTTCGTTCGCCACCGTGTTTGGCGTCGAACGCGCAGCATCGGCGGCCGGGTAGGAGCATATTTGAAGCTCCTACCCGGCCGTTTTTTTTTGAGCCCCCGCCCATCCCGCCGAAGATTCTCCGTAGAAGGTTCCGGGAACCTTTCTGACGGTACGAAAAGTTCTTGAGTCCACTCGAACGTTCGTCGTAGGAACCGTAGGTGATGGTGAGACTGCGGGGGGTGATCGTGGCGCTGGTGGCTGCGGTTCTCGCAGTGGCGCCGGCGAACGCCCGGACGGGCCTTCTGGACCGGGAGTTCGGCCGCCAAGGCCTCGTTCGCACTGACCTGGGCGGGGGCCCGGATGCAGCGGCTGCGGTCGTGGTCCAGCCCGATGGACGGATTGTCGTCGCCGGCCACGCTGCAGGTCCGGCGGGGGTGGATGTCGCCCTCGTTCGCCACCTCCCGACCGGCGGACTCGATCCGTCCTTTGGCGCCGGGGGCAAGGTCCTGGCGGACTTTTCGGGGCACGATGAGGCTTCGGCCCTCGGCTACGGGCCGGCCGGCACTCTGGTGGTCGCGGGTTCGACGGTCGGGCCCGCGGGCCGCCGCCGGCTCCTCTTGGCTCGCTTCGGGGGCGACGGGGCTCTCGATGTGGCCTTCGGAAACCGCGGCCTGGTCGTCCTGTCGGGGGACGACGCGGGCGCGCGGGCGCGGGGCCTGGTGGTTCTGCCCGATTCGTCGGTGCTCGTCGCGGGTTCCGCGGGAAGGGGCGCCCGCGAGCGGTTCCTACTCGCACGCTTCAGTCCGACCGGTCGGCTCGACTCGAGCTTTGGCGATGGCGGTGTCGTGCGACCGGACCTCGATGGAGAGTCCGGCGGGGCCTTCGCAATCGCAGTGCAGGATGGTGGGGCAATCGTCGTAGCGGGTCGGTTGGGCAAGGATCTCGGCGCCCTGCGATTCGGCCCCGACGGAACGCTCGATGACGATTTTGGTGACGGTGGGGTCGTGAGGGTCGACGTCGAGTCGGGCCACGACATTGCGCGCGCGATTGCCCTCCAGCCCGACGGCCGAATCCTACTCGCGGGAACCTCTGCGCGACTGGCGGGAGCGGACTTTGTTCTTGCTAGGCTCGACGCCGAAGGAAATCTAGACCGTACGTTTGCCCAAACCGGGGTGCGGCGAACGGACCTTGGCGGCATCGAATCGGGGCACGCCGTTGCGCTGCTCGTGGATGGCCGGATCATCGTGGCAGGGCATGTCCTCACCGACGAAGGCTCTGACCTCGCGCTGGCTGCGCATCTTGCCGACGGCACCCTCGATCGCAGCTTCGGCGACGGCGGCCGGGTTCGCACGGACCTGCAAAGCCGAGGTGATGGGGCATTGGCGCTGGCGTTGCAGAGCGATGGCCGACTCCTCGCCGCCGGCATTCGCGGAGAAGGCGCGACGATGGAGATGGCGCTCGTTCGTTACCGCGACGGCGATCCGGAATGCGGTGACGGCTTCGTCGAAGGGGCGGAGACGTGTGATGCGGGCGACGACAATGGCGCCCCGAGCTCGTGTTGCACGGGACAATGTCGGTATCGCGCCGCCGAGGAGATCTGCCGCAGTTCGGAGGGCCTCTGCGACCCCGCGGAGACGTGCAGCGGTTCGTCCGCGGTCTGCCCCGTGGACGAGATCGCGCCGGCCGAGCGCGAATGCCGGGAGGCGGCGGGCTGGTGTGACCTGGCCGAGGAGTGCTCGGGGACGTCGAAGCAATGCCCGGACGACGGGGTTCGCGATCGCGACGCGGTCTGTCGCTCTGCCATCGGCCCGTGCGACGCCGCCGAGAGCTGTGACGGTGAGACGCGGCAGTGTCCGACCGATCAGAAGAGCACGGGCATTTGTCGGCCGGCGAAGGGCGACTGCGATCTCGCGGAGACTTGCAGCGGGACGAGCGATCATTGTCCGGTCGACGTTCTCGAGGCGAACGGCAACTCTTGCTACGACCGCAATCCGTGCACCGTTGATGAAGTCTGTCTCGAGGGCGCGTGCGGGAGTGGTACCTTCGAGCCGTTTCTCTGCGGTGCGATGTTGTGCGGCAGCCGGACCGTGGAAAAAATCGAGTCGAATGGGGCGAACGAGGATAGGCAGCGATACCTCGAAGATGGCCTCGAGGACGGGCACTTTGTTCTGAAGCTCAGGAAGACGCCGAAGACCTATTTCTGCGCGCGCGCGAGTCTCACCGGAGAGGCGTGGAACGAAGAACCAGATTACGTCGGATCCTCGCCGGACCCTTCGGGCCTGCTCGCGCCGGCGAAGTACCGCATGTCGTTCCGCGTGGCCCCCACGGGCCCCCCGGCTCTGAAACGATTGATCTTGCGCGATAGGTTCGGTCGTCGGCCGGTATCTGTCTCCGAGAAGAGGAAGCTCTCGATCCCGGTAACGACGGGCGATCGCGTCGCGGCTCAGGCCCTCTCTCCCGACCGTCGGAAGTGCTATGTCGTTGCTCCGACGAGATCCGTCGGGTTCCGCCGGTTGCCCGTCTGGCTCGACGAGGAACCGCTGCTCTTTGATTTGCGGAGTCTCAAGGAGATCTGCGTGCCGGTGAGCGTCAACGGGGAGCCCTCCGTCGCTAGCACCGCGGTGGCCTGTTACGCAGCCACGCGCTCGCGCGGGGAAGAGCCTCTGAAGCCCGTCCCGCCCGTCGAAGTCGAGACGAGCAGTGGCTATCGGTGGACCCTCACCGCCGGCACCCGCGAGTGGGTCTGCGTGCCCGCTGACGTCGAGCCGACCCGGAGCTTCGCCCAGGCCGCGCGCGACTGAAGCGCGGGCCTCTCGCCGCCCGGTAAGCCCAACCGTTTGCGACTCTCCGCCGACGAGCTAGAGACCGAACCGTGACCGGCGAACGAATCGCAGACGGCCTGGCCCCACTCCTCGCGACCGCGTGCGGTGTCTCCAAAGTCACCGTCGACGACATCCGGACGATGACCGGCGGCGCGGCTCGCGAAGCCTGGCGCCTCGACGTGTCCCTCGACGGCGGTTCGGCGGCGGCTGAGAAGCGCACCTTCGTGGCTCTCTTGTTCCGCGCGGGCGGCCAGGGTGTATTCTCCGGTGCGCAGGAGGCTGTATTGCTCCAGGCCGCGGGGGCAGCAGGCGTGCCGGTGGCGCGCGTCGTCTGCGCCGGTGAAGAGGAGCTGGGACGGCCGTTTTACGTCATGGAGTACGTCGCGGGAGAGACGATCGGCCGTCGGCTCGTCCGCGACGATCGCTTTGCGTCCGTTCGTGGCGGTCTCCCTGCCCAGATGGCTGAAGCGCTCGCGGCCATCCACCGGGTTCCGGTCGAAGGGGGCACGCTCGGCTTCCTGCCCCGTCCACCGGCTGACAAGCCGGTGGCTTTGGCGGCGATCCGGAACCTCGAGGCGATCTATCGCGGCGTCTCGATGGATCCGCACCCAGCGTTCGAGTTGGCCTTTCGGTGGCTGCTCGGTCGCGTCCCCGAGACGACGGACACGGCGCTCGTCCACGGTGATTTCCGCGTCGGCAACTTGATGGTCGATGAGACCGTCGGCCTGCGCGCCGTGCTCGACTGGGAACTCGCCCACGTCGGCGACCCGATCCAGGACCTCGGTTGGGCGTGCGTACGGTCGTGGCGATTCGGTCAGGACGACCTCACGTGCGGAGGTGTCGGTCGGCGCGAAGATCTGGTGGCCGCCTACGAGGGCGCGAGCGGCCGTACGGTGGACCCCGAGGCGCTTCGCTTCTGGGAAGTCTTCGGCAATCTCAATTGGGGCGTGATCACGCTGATGCAGGTGCGCCCGTTCCTCGACAAGAGCTATCCGAGCATCGAGCTGGCGGGCATCGGTCGCCGCGCTGCGGAGACCGAGTGGGAGCTGCTGAACCTGATCGAAGGAAAGGCGCACTGACATGCACGATCGCCCCAACGTTCACGAACTTCTCGACGTCGTGCAGACGTTTCTCGACGAGGAGATCGTCCCGGCGACGAAGGGTCGCAAGCAGTTCCTCGCTCGCGTCGCAGCGAACTGCGTGCGGATGGTCGATCGCGAGCTCGGCGTCGAACGAAAGCAATTCGAGCGCGCATGGAGCGGACTGAACGAGTTGTTCGGTGTCGAGTCCGCCCCGACGGACCGCGTCGAGCGGAGCCTTGCGGTGACCGGACGCTTGGACCTGCTCTGCGAACGCATTCAGGACGGCGATCTCGACGAGGACTCGGAACACTGGGACCGCACGCTCGCCTTCGTGCGGGATCGCGTTCGCGACAAGCTCGAGGTGAGCAACCCGAAACTCCTCGCGACCGACGCCAAACGTGGAATCGAATGAACGTTCGTCGTCCGGAACTCGGTGGAATGGGTTGCAGGGCGCTGCTAGCGTGATTATCTCGTCTCGACCAGACAAGGAGAGCGTAAATGGCCGCAATTTCAGAGATCAGTGATGCCACCTTCGATTCCGAGGTTTTGTCTTCTCAGACCCCGGTTTTGATCGACTTTTGGGCGCCGTGGTGTGGCCCGTGCCGCGCCATTTCTCCGATCGTCGAAGAGTTGGCCGGTGAGTACGACGGCAAGCTCAAGGTCGTGAAGATGAACGTCGACGACAACCCGCAGACGCCGGCCAAGTATGGCGTTCGCGGCATTCCGAACTTGATCGTCTTCAAGGGCGGCACGGTCCACGAGCAGATCGTGGGCGCCGTTCCGAAGGCGAAGCTCGCAGCGGCGATCGATAGCGCCGTCGCCTGAGAGGCACACACGCACGTTGCAGAAACGGCGAGCCCTAGGGCTCGCCGTTTTTCGTTTCGGGTCTTCGAAGCGGAGTTCTAGAACGTGGCGGCGAGCCCGAGGGCGGCACCCTGCCCACGTAGGGAGAGCCGTTGCGCGCTTCCGCGGAGGCGGAGTAGGGCGGGGAACAACAGGTCGAGCGGCTCCGCGCATTGGGTTACGTGCAGTAGCCGATCTCAGAGCATCCAAAGAACGCGCACACCGCCGACGACGCTCAGGTCGTCCTGAAGGTTCTCGCTCGGGTTCATGACGATCTGGAGGCCCGGGGAAAGTGAGAGCCGGGGCGTGAGGGCGATGCGGTAGAACGTCTCGCCGAACGTCTCGTCGCGGCCTCCGGTTGCGGGGTCGGCCCAGGAGAGGGCGACCCCGGCCTCGTCGTTTGGTCGACCGAAGGGGCCCTGGAAGGACAGCCCACCGGAGAGCGCAGTCCGCACGTTCGTTTGCGAGGGGTCGCCGGTGCCCGCTCGGAAGAAACCGACCAACCAACTGACCCCGAGATTCTGGGCGATGTTGATGCCGATTCCGAAGCCGTTCCCGGGCCCGCTATCGCTGTGCCAACCCGTCAGTCGGTAATTGCCGACACCGAGCGCCTCGGGCTCGATTGTGAGGCCCGCCTCGAGGAGTTGCCACCAAGAGCCGTTCACGACGTTGCCCCACGGGATGCGTTCGTCCGTCGAGGCGTCGCCCGCTCCCAGCATGACGTAGAAGTCCTCGGACGCGTTCCATCGAGCCAGGGCCCCGGCGCCACCGTAGATCGGAAAGGGGATCGAGAGATCGTTCTCGAACGCGAATGATACGAACTGTCGGTAGGCATCGTTCGCGACGCGGTTGGTGTCGAAGAAGTACGACATGTCGAGCTTGCCGAGCGCGAAGACCCAGTCGGTGTCATCCGAGAGGTAGTGCGCGTAGAACTCGTCAACGGCGATGCCGTTGGGGTAGACGTTTCCGTTCACGGTTGAGATCGCTCCGACCCGGTCGGAGAGCGGGTCCTCGGCCGGGTTGTAGTCGGTGCCGAACGTACCGAGGAAAGTGCCGGCTACGTGTAGGGCGCCGGCGTTCTCGAAGTCGTAGATCTGGTAGTCGACGAACAGCTGCCAGGCGAACGTCGCGGCGTTCGCCTGGCCCTTACGGACCCGGCTCGCGTACTGGTCATAGAAGGCTAGGTCGAATCCGATGAGGAAGTCTTTCTCGCCCAGCCACTTCTTCCACCGGTCGAGGACTTGAGTCGTCGAGCCGACCGCTTCGGCCGCTCGTGATTGGTCCCGCTTCTTCGGCGGATGCATCCGCTTCGAGGCAGCGACGCCCGCCCGATCGCCCTCAGCCTGTGCGGACTTGGTGCTCTCGGACTCGGTGCTCTCGGACTCGGTGCTCTCGGTGCTCTCGGCGGCCGCGGACCCGGCCGCGCCTGCGGCAAACGCGCAGCAAACGAGAAGCGCGATCGTGGACCGTCCCATTCCCCCGACAGATCTCAGACCCGCAGAGTCTTTGCCAGCGGTCCTCCGGAATTAGAGCCGCGGGACGCGGTCTCGGGAATGGCGACGCATGTTCACGTTGATCACCAGGCCGAGTCCCACCATGAGGGTCACTAGAGAGGAGCCGCCGTAGCTGAAGAACGGCAGTGTGATCCCCACGACGGGCAGGAGTCCGGTCGTCATCCCGAGATTGATCGCCGCTTGCCAGAAGATGTTTGCCAGAACCCCGAAGGCGAGGAGAGCGCCGAAGCGTTCCTTGGCACGGTTCACGACCACGAGGCCGCGCACCAGAAGCAGAACGTACAGCCCGATTAGGCCGATGGCACCGAAGAATCCCCATTCCTCGGAGAAGACCGAGAAGATGAAGTCGGTGTGCTGTTCGGGAAGGAAGTTGAGCTGATTTTGCGTCCCGTGCAGGTAGCCGCGGCCGGTGAGCCCGCCGGACCCGATGGCGATTTTGGACTGGATGACGTGGTAGCCCGCGCCGAGCGGGTCGTTTTCCGGGTTCAGGAACGTGGTGATGCGCTTCAGCTGGTAGGGCTTCAGCTGCGACATCAGCACGGGGACGGCACCGATCGACGCGAGAACGAGAATTCCGAGCGTTCCGGGCGTCGGACCCGCGAGCAGCAGCATGCTCGCGAACACGAAGAGGAACACACCGGCGGTCCCCAGGTCGGGCTGTGCGAGGATCAGCAGCACGGGGGCCATCGTGAGGGCCGTAGGGACCGCGAGGTCTCGAAGGCGCAGGCCGCGGGCATCCGTCTTGTGGTGGAAGAGGCGCGCCAGCACGATGATGAGGGCGAGCTTCATCGTTTCCGACGGCTGGAGCGTGACGGGGCCGAACGCGAGCCAGCGCCTCGAGCCGCCGCCCATCGATCCGAACAACGGTACGGCGATGAGCAAGCAGAGGCCGATCGCGTAGAACACGAATGCGTACCGCTCGATCTGTCGGTAGTCGAAGAAGACGGCGACGAGCAGGCCGACGAGCCCGATCGATCCCCAACTTACCTGTCGCCAGGCGTGCGAGGTGTGTGTGCCGGTGCTGACGTCGTAGGTCGCGCTGTAGACCGTCATGGCCCCGAGCCCGAGGATCGCGAGCATCGTGAGGAGCGTGAGCCCGTCGAAGTGCGCGATCAAGCGCCGGTCGACCATCAACCGCATGCGACTGCCTTAGCCTTGTCCACGGAGATTCAACATTCGGGCACGGATGTCGTCCGGCACGAGGACCGGCATCGGATCGTGCTCGGATTCGATCGCGGGATCCGCCATCGCGGCGAGCGAAACTCCGGTCGACGGGTCGGCGTCGGTGAGCTGGTAGTCGCGCCCGCGTGTGAGAGCGAAGTAGAAATCGGCAAGGTCCCGTGCGAGGGGCGCAGCGGCGGCGCCGCCGCCCCTGCCGGCATGTTCGATGACGATGGAGATCGCAATCTCTGGGTCGTCCACGGGCGCGAAGGCGACGAACCAAGCGTGATCGCGAAGATGTCGCGCCATGTGTTCGGTCTTCACCGCCTTGCGGCCCATCTTGAAGACCTGCGCCGTACCGGTCTTCCCGCCGACATCTATCGTTGGAAGCTTCGACCTTTTGCCGGTGCCGCGCTTGTGATTCACGACGTCGCGAAGGGCCTCGCGGATCTGGTGCAACGTGGAGCGGCGAAGGCCGGCGTCGCCGATGACATCGGGCTCGAGTTGCTCGATGATCTCGCCGTGCGGAGATTCGACTCGGCTGACGTACTGGGGCCGCATCAGGAGTCCGCCGTTGGCGACCATGGCAATGACGTTCGCCATCTGAAGAGGCGTCGTGAGCACGAATCCCTGGCCGATCGCGACAGAAAGCGTCTCGCCCCCGTACCAGGGCTCGTTGAACCGCCGCTTCTTCCATTCGCTGGTCGGGATGAGTCCCGGCTTCTCGTTCGTGAGGGCGATTCCCGTCAAGGAGCCCAGGCCGAAGCGGCGCGAGTACTCGGCGATCGTGTCGACGCCGAGCTGCTTCCCGACTTGGTAGAAGTAGACGTCGCACGAGTGCATCAGGGCGTCGTGCAGGTTCATCGAGCCGTGCCCGCCGCGCTTCCAGCAGCGGTAACGACGCTTGCCGAACCGGTAGCTGCCACCGCAGTACAGCCTCGAGAACGGGGTGATGACGCCTTCTTCGAGGGCCGCGGCTGCCGTGATGATCTTGAACGTCGAGCCGGGTGGGTACTGGCCCTGGAGCGCGCGGTTCGACAGCGGGTCGTACTCGGCCGAGGTGATCTCGTCCCATTCCTTCTGTCGGATGCCGCGAGCGAACGGGTTCGGGTCAAAGCTCGGGCCGCTTGCCATCGCGAGCACCTCGCCGGTTTTGGGCCGCAGCGCGACGATTGCGCCTTGTTTTCCCTCGAGGAGTTGTTCGGCGAATTGTTGGAGTCGTCGATCGATGGTCAGGACGAGACTGTTGCCGCGCGTTTCGGGAACGCGAGACAAGACGCGCAGACGTCGTCCGAGGGAGTTGACCTCGATCTGCTGGCCGCCGGCGACGCCGCGCAGGTAGCCCTCCCACGCGCGCTCCGCGCCGAACTTCCCGATCAGGTCGCCCATGCGGTAGCTGTCACCCGACTTGAGATCCGAGCCCGACACCTCGCCCACGTAGCCGAGGAGGTGCGAGGCGAAGTCCCCGAAGGGGTACGTGCGCAGGGGGCCGACCTCGAGGCTCACGCCAGGCAGCTCGAGCTGGCGGGTTTCGAGGGCGACGACGGTGTCCCAGTCGACGTCGCGGTAGACCGTGAGTCCTTCGTACGCGGGGCGCTTTCGCGCCGCCTTCTTGAGTGTCTCGATCCGGGTCTGAGGCAGGTCCAGCAGGGCGCTCGCGTGCTGGAGAGTCGCCTCCAGGTCCTTTGTGTCCTCCGGGACGACGACCACGTCGTAGGCGGGACGATTGTCCACCAGCGGTGCGCCGTTGGCGTCGAGGATCAGGCCCCGAGTGGGCGGGATCCGCTGCAGTCGGATGCGATTGTTCTCAGACAGAGAGCTCCACCGCTCGGCCTCGCCGACTTGGAGCGCGTAGAGCCGGGCGCCCATCACGCAGAAGACTGCAGTTACGATGAGCCCGGCCGCGACGATCGTGCGGCGAAGCTCGTGCGGTGTCTCTCGGCTACTCAATCGCATGGGGGCGTTTTGCCTGGCGCGCCGTTCGAAGATTGCCGTCGAGCGCAGAGAACAGGAGCGGGGACAAGATCAACGCGAACAGGGCTTCGAAGAACAGTGTGCGCAGGAGGCTCAGCCAGCCCACGTTCGACGGTGCCGCCAACGCGAAGTACGTGACCACGGTCACGATCTTCACGCCACAGCCGAGCGCCACCGCGGCAACGCTGGTTACGGGGTTCTCTACCCATAGTCGCTTGGAGACAAGATACACCAATGCGAAGACCAACGTCATCGCTAGGGCGTAGAGTCCGGGCGGTGAACCCGAAAAAGTATCGAGCAGATAGCCCAGCAGAAAGGCACCCGTCGCCCCGCCCACCGAGTGGTAGTGGAGCCCGAGGTAGACGCACAGCACGACGATGAGATCCGGCGCTGCCGGCAGGAAGGACACCTGCTCGAGTAAAGTCGTCTGCAGGACCACCGAGAGGGCGCCCGCCACGACAAAGATCAGCAGGGCTCTCATCCGTCGCGCTCACCGGCCGTCACCGCGGCCTGCGTCGGCGGCGGCGGCACCTCGCGGCTCGGCGGCTCCACGACCAGCACCTCTTCGAGCTTGGCAAACTCCACCGTGGGGCGGATTTCGGCCGTTCGGTACAGACCGTGCTCTTCCTCGCCCAACTGGACGATCTCTCCGATGGCGAGGCCCTTGGGGAAGATTCCGTCGAGCCCGGACGTGATCACCTTGTCGCCGACCCGAATGTTCTCGCGGCGCTTCACGTATTTCAGCCGACAGCCCGCCTGGGAGCCCCCTTCGACGATCCCCCGGGCGCGGGTCCGGCGAACCAGGGCATCGACCCCGCTCGCGTGGTCGTCCAGGAGCAGGACCCGGGAGGCGTGCGGGCTGGTGGCGACCACCCGTCCGACCACGCCGCCACCCGCAATGACGGCGAATCCCTCTGCGACGCCGTCACCGGCACCCTTGTCGAGCGTGGCGGTGCGAAAGAGCCCACTCGCCTCGGCGCCGGTGATCCGAGCCGCCACGGCGCTCGTCGGGAGGGTGTCCCGCAGGCCCAGCAGCGCCTGCAGACGCTCGTTTTCACGGGAGATTGCGCTCGCGGCGTCCGCTTCGGCCTCGAGGGACCGGACGCGGGTGCGGAGCCACTCCCGCTCCTGGCGGGCCCCCACGAGGTCGACGTAGGCGTTCCAGGTGTTCGTGAGGGAGCTCGAGATTCTCGTTCCGAGGTGGGCGATGGGCGTCACTAGTTCGAGGAAGACGACGCCGAGAGGGTCGATCCGTTGTCCGCCACGGCTATTTGTCACGAGAAGCGCCAGCGAGGCGAGGATCAGGGCCGCGGTCGTGAGAGGGGTCGAACGCCGTCGCAGCAGATCCAGCACGCAGTCCTACGAGATCGTGACGTCCTTCAGGAGGCTCAGCTCGTCGAGAACCTTGCCCGCGCCCATGACGACGGCCGTGAGCGGATCTTCGGCCGCCATGATCGGAAGACCGGTTTCCTCTCGCAGGAGGACGTCGAGGTTCCGGAGCAACGCGCCGCCACCGGCGAGGACGATGCCCTTGTCGACGATGTCGGAAGCGAGCTCCGGCGGGCAGCGCTCGAGGCCTATCCGGACTGCCTCGACGACCTGATTTATGGGCTCGAGCAGGGAGTCGCGGATCTCCTCGTCGGAAATCTCGACGGTTTTCGGCACGCCCGCGACCAGATCGCGGCCTTTGATCTCCATTGTCTGGATTTCGCTGGAGGGGTAGGCCGACCCGATCGTGATCTTGATCAGCTCGGCGGTGCGCTCACCAACCAGCAAATTGTACTTCCGCTTGATGTACTGGATGATCGCCTCGTCCATCTTGTCGCCGCCGACGCGGACCGACTTGGAGAAGACGACGCCCGACAGGGAGATGACCGCGACCTCGGTCGTGCCACCGCCGATGTCGACGATCATGTTGCCGGTCGGCTCGGTGATGGGGAGGCCCGCCCCGATCGCGGCAGCCATGGGCTCCTCGACCAGATAGACCTCCCGGGCGCCCGCGGATTCAGCGGATTCCCGCACAGCCCGCTTTTCCACCTCGGTGCAGCCGAAGGGCACGCAGATGATGATTCGGGGGCGGATCAGCGATTTCCGCTTGTGAATCTTCTGGATGAAATACCGCAGCATCGCCTCGGTAATCTCGAAGTCGGCGATGACGCCGTCCTTCAGGGGCCGAATGGCGATGATGTTGCCCGGTGTCCGGCCGAGCATGCGTTTTGCCTCGGCTCCGACCGAAAGGACGCGCCGGCCGCTCCGGCTCTCCTTTTGCATGGCAACCACGGAAGGCTCATTGCAGACTATACCCTCACCTTTGAGATAGATGAGCGTGTTTGCAGTGCCGAGATCGATGGCTAGGTCGTTCGAGAACCAGCCCAGGAGCGAGTCGAAGATCATTTGCCGCCCAAGTCCCCCTCAGCCGAATCGGAGATCACCGAAAAAGCGCCCCGATCGGCGAGTGGCCCATCGTTAACAGAAGCTTCACCGGGGCAGCAACGGACGGAACCGATCGATCGTGTAAAACGAGTGTTTTGAAAGCAGTTTTTCGGGCCGCCCGAAGACATTGGTCGCTCCAGGTTGCCTTGAACCGGGGTGGGTCTTATCAATCCGCCCATGCTGCATTTCGTTCGTGAGAACAAACAGTCGTGGATCATCTACCTGATCCTGGGTGTCGTCTGCTTCGTCTTCGTCTTTTTTGGCGTCGAGGCGGTCGTGAGCGGCCCGGGGGTCACGGCCATCGCCACGGTCGGCGAGACCACTATCGAGCCACTCGAAGTCCAGCGGGCCGAGTTCAATCTGGTCCAGGCGTATAGCAACGCCTACAAGGACCAGTTCACGGACGCGGTGCGGGATTCGCTGAACCTCCGCCAACGAGCGCTCGACAACCTGATCGACCGAGCCGTGCTCGCCGACCAGGCGCAGAAGCTCGGAATCGAGATCGGGGACGACGAGCTGCGCGATGTGATCGTCGGCAACCCCGGCTTCCAGAGGGACGGGCGCTTCGACAAGGAGGCGTACGTTCGAGCCCTGCGCTACTCGCAGCTGACGCCAGCCGACTACGAGGAATCCCGTCGGCGCGACCTCGCGATCCAGCGGCTGCAGCAAGTCGTTCAGGACGGCGTGTCCGTCAGCGAGGACGCCGTGCTGGACACGGCTCTCGCGGAGCTCGAGACGCGTACCTTCACCTTCGTGAAGCTGCCTACGGTCGAGTTCGAAGAACACGTGGCCGTGGATGACGAAGACGCGATCAAGGCCACCTACGAGAAGAACAAGGCCAAGTACGCGACGCCGGAGACGGTTCGCGCCGCGATGCTCGTCTTCGGGCCCGAGACCTATGCAGAGCAGGTCGAGGTTTCGGACGACGACGTGACGAAGTTCTACGACGAGAACAAGGAAGGCCGCTTCACGCAGCCGCACGAGGTCTCGGCCCGTCACATCCTGATCAAGCTCGACGCCGGCGCATCGGACGAAGACAAAGCCGAGGCGCGTGCCGAGTTGGTCGACATCCAGGAGCGGATCGCGGGCGGCGAAGAATTCGCGGCCGTCGCGACCGAGGTCTCACAAGACACGGGGTCCGCGACCAAGGGAGGCGATCTCGGCTTCTTCGGGAAGGGCCGGATGGTCCCTGCGTTTGAAGAAGCTGCCTTCGCGCTCGCGCCCGGTGAGACGAGCGACATCGTCGAGAGCCCATTCGGAGTTCACATCATCCGCGTTGAAGAGGTCCGCGAAGAGCGGGTGAAACCGCTCGACGAGGTCCGCGAAGAGATCGTGACGGAAATGCAGACGGCGCAGGGTGGCGAGAAGGCCAAGGAAGCCGCCGAAGCCGCGTACGCGGCGCTCGGCGAGGGCAAGACGTTCGACGAGGTCGCGGAAGCGGACGGCCTCACGGTTGCGACGCCGGAGCCGTTCGCGCAGAACGCGACCATCCCCGGCGTGGGTCGCTCGTTCCCGCTGACGATGGCGCTCTTCGGTCTCGAGGCCGGGAAGCACACCGACGTCTCAGCGGTCGAGAAGAAGTGGGTCATCGCGCGGCTCGACGAGAAGGTCCCGTCGCAGACGCCGGCCCTCGAAGACGTCCGCTCCCGGGTCGCCGGTGACCTGCGCCGGACGGAAGGTGAAAAGGCAGGCCAGGCCGCAGCAAAGGCCCTCCTCGCGAAGGCCAACGAGCTCGGTTCCCTGGCCAAGGCCGCCGAGGCCTCGGGCCGCACGGTCGAGACCTCCCAGAGCTTCAGCCGGCAAGGCCCCTACGTACCCGGCATGGGGGTGAACCAGCAGCTGAAGGACGCCGTCTTCGGACTCACCGACGACAAGCCCGTCGGGGACGAGTCCTTCACCGTGCTGGGCGACTCCATCGTCATCGGCCTCGGCGACACCAACCTGCCGACCGACGATGAGCTGAAGGAGAAGCTGGAGCAGACCCGCACGGCCCTCGTCGAGCAGAGCCAGCAGCGTCTCTTCCAACGCTACGTCGACGAGTTGAAGTCCGGCGTCAAGATCCAGGTCAACGCGGATCTGCTGGCGCAGTTGCCGCCGGTCTGAGTCGCAGGAGAGCCGTGGTCGCGAGACGCGACCACGGGACGAAGACGAGGTAGAGGTACGGCACCGGCCAGAACCAGACGTTCATCAAGAAGCCGGTGCCGAGATGGAAGGCGACGCCGCCGAGCAAGAAGGCGGGACGGAGTTGGCGCACGAGCCCGAGTGGGAAGCCGATCTGCCAGCTGAGCACCAGCGCCGAGGCAACGGCGCAGAGCCACGGGAACTCCGCGAACTCGATGCCGAGGGGCACCTGCTTCTGCAGCAGATGGAACTGGAGGGTGTTGCCGTCGACCCAGCGCAGTCCGCTCACGCGTAGCTTCGAGAGGCCGGCGGAGAAGTAGAAGCTCGAGAGTACGACGTAGAGAAGCTCGGTTGGCCAACGAGCGAAGGTCGACTCGGACGGTCCGAGATCGCGTCCGAGCATCCGGCGCGCCAGCGCAGTTACTGAGAAGCGCCGATCGCAGGGTGAGAGCGCAAAGAAAAGCAGTGCGTAGAGCAGTGGGATCGTCGCGTGGTCGGTCTTGCCGAACGACATCAACAGCCCCTCCTGAACGAGGAGAAGCAGGAACGCGGCGAGCAGGGCGGGGCGGGTGAGCACGCCGATGCCCGCGAGCACGAGGGCGCTCGTCGTTGCCCACGCCGCTCTCTGCATCGTGACGAGATCGGGTTGGTCCAGCCCGAGGAGCGGGGCTGGTTCGAACCACCACCGCTGCCATTGGTCGAGGAGGCGGCTCACGGCTTCTCCGCTAGCGAGACGCTGATGTCACATTCGATGGTGCGGCGATCGTCCTCGAGTCCGGTGCCGGCGCGGGCGTGGCCGACCGCGCGGACGCGTCCACGCTGCATGCGCAGTCGGGGCGGTCGTGCCCGGTTCAGGGAGTCGACGAGCTCTCCGCAGGTCTGGGCCAGGTCGTCGAGATCCGCTCCGAGCTTGGCGCGCATCGCGCCCGGGTTGATGCCGAGGTACCAGGGCCGGATCTCACGCCAGCGCCCCCGGCGCCATCCTTCGAGCGCGTACGTCCACGGGATCTTCTCGATGGGCTCGTATTCCTCGAAGAGCCCCGTGTGGGTCAGCGGAAACTCCTCGACTCGAAAGGCGACCTCGACAACCTTCGTCGTGCAGACCAGGAGAATGAACAGGGACAGGATGGCCTTGTGGCGGTCCATGATCCGGTGCGGTGTCAGGTCGCCGTCCAGAGATCTGCGAAGAGATCGGGAACGGAGCTCACACCGGTGATCATGAGCCCGTCGGGCGGAGTGATCTGCCGCGCCGTCGCTTCGGGGATGATGGCGCGCGCGAAGCCCAGCTTCGCGGCTTCGCGCAGGCGCGTCTCCGCGTGTCGCACGCCGCGAACCTCGCCGGCGAGACCGACCTCGCCGAAGAGCACGAGGTCGTTCGCCAGCGGCTTGTCGCGCGCGCTCGACCCGATTGCGGCGATGATTGCGAGGTCGGCGGCGGGCTCTCGCACACGGATGCCTCCGGCAATGCTCACGAAGAGATCGTGCTCGTAGAGCTTCAACCCGGCCCGTTTGTCGACGATCGCGGTGAGTACGGCGATTCGGTTGGAATCGAGGCCGAGTGTCGTACGCCGAGGCATCGCGAGAGCCGACTTGGCCGCGAGGGCCTGGACTTCCACGAGCAACGGACGGGTGCCCTCGATGGTCGGGAGCACGGCGGAGCCCGACGCGCCTTCGGGGCGCTCGGCGAGGAGAAGCTTGGACGGGTCGGTCACGTCCTTCAGGCCGGTCTCCTCCATCTCGAACACACCCACCTCGTTCGTCGGACCGAAGCGGTTCTTCACGGCGCGGAGGAGGCGGAGTCCTCCGCCTTGTTCGCCCTCGAAGTACAGGACCGTGTCGACGACGTGCTCGAGCACGCGAGGCCCCGCGATCGTCCCCTCTTTGGTCACGTGTCCCACGAGGATCGTCGGTCGGCCCGTGGACTTGGCATGTCGGACCAGTGCCGCCGCGCACTCGCGCACCTGGGCAACGCTGCCGGCGGCGGAGCTGAGCTCACGGGAATGGATCGTCTGGATCGAGTCGATGAGGAGGATCGCCGGCTGGACGGCCTCCGTGTGCCCGAGGACGTCTTCGAGGCAGGTCTCGGGAAGAACCAGGACGGATTCGTCGGCGCCGAGGCGGTCGGCCCGGAGTTTCAGCTGCTCGGGCGACTCCTCGCCGCTCACGTAGAGCGTCTGGTGGCCCGAGCTGGAAAACGCCGCCATGATCTGAAGCCCGATCGTCGACTTCCCGATCCCCGGGTCGCCGCCGAGCAGGGTGACCGAGCCCGGAACCAGGCCCCCACCGAGCACGCGGTCGAGTTCCTGGAGGCCCGTCGAGGTCCGTTTGTGCCCTTGGGGCTCGACCTTCGACAAGGGGATGGGCTTGGCACCGGCGACTCCGCCGACCGCGATGGACGTGCGTGCCGGGCCCTTGGGCTTTTCGCGCAGGGTTTCCTCGACCACGCTCTCCCACGCCCCGCACTCGTTGCAGCGCCCGACCCACTTCGGGTGCTGCGCGGCGCATTGCTGGCAGACGTAGATTGTTCGGGTCCGAGCCACGCGGGGAGAGAATCACACGCCTGCCGGATTTTACACCTCTGGGGTGACAAGATCGTCCGCGACGGACAGCCCGCGTCCGGCTCTCGTCTAGACTCCGAAAGCTGCTAATCTGCCGGGGATCGGCATGGATCTGTACAGCACTGCAAAGCACGTCTCGCGGCCCTTCGTCTTCACCGAATCGGATCGGGCGGCCGATCTTCCCATCGGTGCGCATGGGATCATCGGCGACGGTTTCTCGGCCGCGCTTGTCCGTGTCGACGGTGCGATCGACTGGCTGTGCATGCCGCGGTTCGACAGCCCGAGCCTGTTCGCGGCCATCCTCGATGCCGAGAAGGGTGGGCTCGCAGCGATCACGCCATCGCGCCGGCCGTTCGAGAGTCTCCAGCGCTACGACCCGGATACCAACGTGCTCGAGACGTTGTTCACGGTGCCGGGACAGGGCGTCGGACGCCTGACCGACTTCATGCCGTGGGTGGACGATCCGCGGGCCTCGATTCACGAGGTGCACCGGCGTATCGAGTGCCTCGAGGGCACGCTCGAAGTCGACGTGATCTTCGACCCACGCTTTTCGTACGGCGCCGACCCGGCCGAGATCGAAATCGGCGAGCACGGGGTGCTCGCGCGCGGCAAGAACGGCGAGCAGGTCGTCTCGGTGGTCGGGCGAGGCAACACGTGGACCGAGCGCAATCAGGGTGGGGTCGAGGCACGCCTCAAGCTGCGGACTGGCCAGCGGGTGTGGAATGTCATCTCGTGGGACGCGTCCGAGCCCGAGCCTCCCGCGGCGTATCGACCGTTCGATTTGCTGCGCGATACGCGCCATCGCTGGCGTGAGTGGTCGGCGGGGCTCGAGTACGACGGTCCCTGGCGTCATCACATGCTGCGCTCTGCGCTGACGATGAAGCTCCTCACCTACGCGCCGACCGGGGCGATGGTCGCGGCACCGACGACGTCCTTGCCCGAGTGGCTCGGCGGTGCGCGGAACTGGGATTACCGGTACGCATGGGCCCGAGATGCCGCGCTTGCCGTGCGCGCGAACAACCTCATCGGGTTTCGCTCCGAGGCGCGCGACTTCTTCCACTTCCTGCGCGACACCGTCGATCTCGATGTCGGTCTCAAGGTGATGTACCGCATCGACGGCTCTCGCGTTCCCGACGAAGGGGTCCTGAGCCATCTCGCAGGCTTCCACGGCTCTGGTCCGGTGCGGATCGGCAACGGCGCGCGCGATCAGGTTCAGCTCGACAGCGCCGGTGCTCTGGTCGACGCCGCGCACCTGTACGAGCATTTTGGCGGGACTCTCACGGTGCGTGCGTGGAGGATTCTTCGCGGTGTCATCGACTCGCTTCAGACCGCCTGGCGACTCCCCGATCACGGCATCTGGGAGCCCCGTTGCGGTAAGCGTCACAATGTCCACTCCAAGCTGATGATCTGGCTGGCGTTGGACCGGGGCGCCGGCATTGCGCGTGCCTTCGGCTCGGGCGACCGCCACAACGCATGGAATGCCTGTGCCGACGAGATCCACGCGGACATCCTGAAGCGTGGCCTGTCGCGCGACGGTTCGCACTTTGTGAGCGTCTACGACGGCGAGTCGGCGGACTCGACACTGCTTCAACTCGCGACGCATGCGTTCCTGCCGGGCGACGACCCGCGCCTCGCGAACACGGTCGACTTCGTGCGCCGCGAACTCGGGACCGGCCCGTTTTTGCACCGTTACCGAGAAGACGACGGCGTCGGCGGCGACGAAGGGGCCTTTGTCCTGTGTGGCTTCTGGTTGGCCGAGGTCTTGGTGCTCATCGGCCGGGTCGACGAGGCGCTCGAGGTCTTCTCGGCTCACGCCGATGCGAGCAATCATCTCGGACTGCTCGCCGAGGAGATCGACCCCTCGAACGGATCTCTTCTTGGCAACTTCCCTCAGGCGTTCAGCCACCTCGGGCTGATCAACGCGGCCCTGCGCATCGATGTCGCCCTTCGGATCCGCGATGAGGGCTCGCACAGAGTGCCCCATCTGATCGGCGCCGTGCCCCGCACCATCTCCTGATCGCGCCGCATTCGCGCCTTTGACGGTGCGGGGCGGGATGCCACTACCCCTCTGATGGAGAAGCGCGTAGCCGTGCTCGGCGGTGGGCTGCAGGGCGCCGGCGTGGCGCTGGAACTCGCTTCGCGCGCGACCCCCGTCGACCTGTTCGAGCGGGCCGGTGGGTGCCTGAACGAGGCTTCCTTCCACAACGAGGGGAAGCTTCATCTGGGCTTCGTGTACGGGAACGATCACAGCGTGCGTACCGCACGCATGATGACCGATGGCGCGTTCGCCTTCGCCCGTCTCGTTCGTCGTTGGGTCGGCTCGGATCTGGATCGGGTGCCCGTTTTCTGGGGGTTTCATTACGCCATCCATCGAGACAGCCTGTTGCCACGCTCGAATCGCAGTACGACCCCGAGCACGTGCAGACCGTCTACGAGACGTCCGAGGTGGGCATCGACCCGGATGAGCGCATTGGGGTGTTCCTGGGGAGGACCGTGCTGGGTGTCGCGACTCGGTCCTGGGCTTCGTAGAGGATCAATCCGCGTTCCACGCGGATTGGCTGCCGGGCCGGGGGCGAATCCGCCTGTCAACTCAGGGTTCCTGCTTGGTTGACAGGGAAGGGTCGGTTTCCTAGCCACGGAGGGATGCGTGCTCTGGCGGAGGATCTTGCCGATCTGGAGGCTCGCGACCTGCTCCGTGTTCGCCGGCTCGTCGGGGGTGTCCAGGGCCCCGAGGTCGAGCTCGACGGACGTCGGGTCCTCTGCCTCGCGTCGAACAACTATCTCGGACTCGCCGGCGACCCTCAGGTGATCGAGGCGAGCGCCGAGGCGCTGCGGGCCGGCGGTGCCAGTGCGGCGGCGTCGCCGCTCATCAGTGGCCACATGGACGCCCATGACACCCTCGAGCGCGAGCTCGCGGATTGGCTCGGGTGCGAGGCTGCCCTGGTGTTCGGGTCGGGCTATCACGCGAATATCGGTGTGATCGCAGCGCTCGCGCAGAAGGGCGACGCCGTCTTCAGCGACTCTCTGAATCACGCCTCGCTGATCGATGGCTGTCGGCTCGCCCGTGCCGACGTCCGCATCTTCGAGCACCGTGACCTGAACGACTTGGAAGAGAAGATCCAAGCCACGCCGTCGCGCCGTCGCCTCATCGTTTCCGACTCGGTATTCAGCATGGACGGCGACACGGCTCCGCTCGAAGGGCTGGTCGCGCTCGCGGCTCGCCACGATGCGTGGCTCATGCTCGACGAAGCGCACGCGATGGGTGTGTTCGGCGAGGAGGGGGCCGGTCTGGCTGCTGCGCGTGGCGTCGGCGACCGGGTGCACATCCGCATGGGAACGCTCGGCAAGGCGCTGGGGAGCTACGGCGCCTTCGTGGCGGGCTCGCGCGCGCTGATCGAGCTTCTGGTGAACCGCGCTCGGTCGTACGTCTTCAGTACCGGGCTTCCGCCGGCCGTGATCGGGGCTGCACGGGCGGCGGTGCGGATCGCGCGTACGGAGACGGATCGTCGGGAGCGGCTGTGGCGCAACGCGCGCCGGCTGCACGAGGGGCTCGGCGCGGCGGGCCTCCGGCTGGAGCCGCTCGAGAGCACGATCGTGCCGGTGATCCTGGGCGAGCCGGCGACGGCGCTGGCCGTCGCACATCGTGCGATGGAAGAAGGGGTCTGGGCACCGGCGATCCGGCCACCGACGGTGCCTACGGGCACGGCGCGGTTGCGTTTGACCCCGATCGCGACGCATGACGACGGGCAGATCGATCGCGTCGTTCGGGTCTTGGCGGACGCGGCTCGAGAGGAGGGGGCATGACGACTCCGGTGGACGAGGATCCGAAGAACGACTCCGTGAAGAAGGACTTCCGTGCACTCTGGCATCCGTTCACGCAGATGCAGGAGTGGTTCGGCGACGAGCCGCTCGTCATCGAGAGCGGCGACGGGAACGATCTGATCGACGATCAGGGGCGACGGTACCTCGATGGGGTTTCGTCCCTGTGGTGCAACGTGCACGGCCATCGTCATCCGAAGATCAACGCGGCCATCCGCGATCAGCTCGACCGCATCGCGCACACGACGATGTTGGGTCTCACTCACCCCGGCGCCGCAGATCTGGCCGAGCGGCTCGTCGCGATGACGCCGAAGGGTCTCACCCGCGTCTTCTACTCGGACGCGGGCGCGACGGCGGTCGAGATCGCGCTGAAGCAGGCGTTTCAGTACTTCGGGCTACGCGGCGAAACGCAGCGCAATCGATTCGTTTCGCTCGCCGAGGCGTATCACGGCGACACCATCGGGGCGATGTCGGTCGGGTACAGCGAGGCGTTTCATCGTCATCACAGGCCTCTTCTGTTCGACACGATTCGTACGACACCTCCGCACGTCTTTCGCTGGGAGCGCGGGCTCGACGCGAAGGCCGCGTTACGGGTCGCGATCGACGAGGCGCGACGAACGTTCGAGGCCCACGGTGCTGAGATCGCCGCGTTGATCGTCGAGCCGCTCGTTCAGGGCGCCGCGGGGATTTGGCCCCACCCGCCCGAGTATCTCGCCGAGCTGGCCCGTCTCACGAAGGAGGCGGGTGCGCTTCTCATCTGCGACGAGGTCGCGACCGGCTTCGGCCGGACGGGGACGATGTTCGCGTGCGAGCAGGCCGGCGTCGAGCCCGACCTGATGTGTCTGGGGAAGGGACTTACCGGCGGTTATCTGCCGCTGGCGGCGACTCTTGCGACGGAGGCCATCTTCGAGGGCTTCCTCGCACCCTTCGAGGAGCTCTCCACGTTCTTCCACGGGCATACGTTCACGGGGAACCCGCTGTGCTGTGCGGCGGCCCTTGCCTCGCTCGACGTCTTCGACGAAGAGAAGACGATGGAGCACGTGGGCGAGATCATCCCGCACCTCCATAAGCGCCTCGAGAAGGACGTCGGGTCGCTTCCCTCCGTGGGGGATCTGCGGAGGCAGGGTCTGATGATCGGCATCGAACTCGTCCAGGATCGCGAGACGCGCGCGCACTTCGAGTCCGCGGCGCGGGTCGGGTACCGCGCCTGTCTCGCGGCGCGCAAGCACGACGTGATCATCCGGTCGCTCGGCGATACGGTGGTGCTCATGCCGCCTCTGTCGATAACGTTGGAGGAGGTCGATCGTCTCGTGGACGCCACGGTGGCGGGAATCCGCGAGGTCACCGAGTCGTGAGCGACCCGTCCTGGAGGGGCGCCGTCCTCGTGACGGGGACCGACACGGGCGTCGGGAAAACGTGGGTCGCGTGTGGGCTCGCGCGCGCTCTCACTGACGCCGGCTGGATCGTGGCGGTGCGGAAGCCCGCAGAGAGCGGGTGTGAGCTCGTCGACGGCGAGCCGTTCCCAGAAGACGCGGCGGCGCTTCGCACGGCCTCGGGATCGATCGAGCCCGTCGAGGACATCTGCGCCGTTCGCCTCGTCGAGGCGCTGGCGCCGGGGATCGCCGCAGAGCGCGCGGGAGTGAAGATCGATGTCGACGAGCTGGTCCGGGACTACCGATCGCGCGCCGAGGACCTCGACTGCCTCGTGGTGGAGGGCGCCGGTGGTCTCCTCGTCCCACTCGCGACCGGCGTTTCCTATGCGGACTTCGGAGCGCGGATCGGGGCCCGCCTGCTCGTCGTGACGGCGGCGAAGCTCGGGGCGATCAACCACACGTTGCTCACCCTCGAGGCGGCAGCGCAGCGGGGTCTCGACGTGATCGGCGTCGTGGTGAATCACGCATCGGCCGAAGAGGATCTGGCCACGCAGACCTTGACCGACAGCCTGCGGGATCTGATCGACGTGCCGATCCTGGCCGAGATTCCGCACGGGAGCGATCCTGGCGAGCATCTTTTCGTCGGCCCCAGCCCTTCGTAGCTACGGGAGGTTCTCGATCTCGACGGGTTCGATCTTGTCCGCGGGAGTGAATCCGAGGATGCGGCCGAAAAAAGCGAGCTCGCCTTCGAGCGCACGTTTGATGTTCTCCGCCTTCCGGAAACCGTGCCCCTCGTCGGGGAACACGACGTGGGCGACCGGCAGCCCCTTCTCACGGAGCGCCTGCGCCATTCCCTCGGCTTGATTGGGCGGTACGACACGGTCCTCGCCGCCCTGGAAGAAGATCGCGGGGCACGACAACCGGTCGGTGTGGAAGAGCGGCGAGCGCGCCCGGTAGATCTCTTCGCCTTCGGGGTACGGTGCGACCAGCCAGTCGGTGTAGCGCGATTCGAACTTGTGGGTGTCCGCAGCGAGGGCACCGAGATCGCCGATTCCGTAGTGGCTCGCGCCGGCGCGAAAGATGTCGTGGAAGGTGAGCGCGCAGAGGACGGTATAGCCACCTGCGCTGCCGCCGCTGATGGTCAGCCGGTCGGGATCTGCGAGCCCGCGCCCGGCCACGTCTCGGGCGGCATTCACGCAATCCTCGACGTCGATGATGCCCCACTCGCCTGCGAGCGCGTCCCGGTACGGTCGGCCGTAGCCGGTGCTGCCGCCATAGTTCACGTCGAGGACGGCGAAGCCCCGGCTCGTCCAGAACTGGATCGGGAGCTTGAACGACGGATCCGTCGCTCCCGTCGGGCCGCCGTGAGACCGCACGCGCAGAGGCGGCCGCTCGCCGGGAGGTGCTGTGAAGTCCGGGTTCGCCGGCGGGTAGTAGAATGCGTGCGCCGTGCGGTCGCCGCTCGCAAACTCGATCGGCTCGGCAATCGAGATCCACGCGGGATCGAGGTCGAGTTCGAGCGACCGGCGCAGGACGCGATGCCGGCCGGTTTCGAGGTCGAGGTCCACCAACTCGGCGGGGGAGGCCGTCGAGGCGCCGACGAAGTAGGCGTGCCCGTCTGTGACGCGGAGGCTTCCGAAGTCGACGAACGGCGTGTGGATGGCGGTGGCTACGCCGGTCGCGACATCGATGCGGGCGAGGTGCCACTGACCACCGCGGCCGTAGCTCGCGAGGATCGTACTCGCGTCTTCGAAGTCGTACGTGCTCGTCGCGAAGCTCCACTGCGGTCGACCGAACTCGGCTTCGCGCGGCGCGAGCACACGGTCGGAGTCGCCTTCGCGGCGATACAGGTTCCACCACCCGGTCCGGTCGGAGACGAAGTGCAGGATGCCGTCGGGGGCCCAGGTCGGTTGGAAGATCGACTCACCGTTTCCGCCTGCAATCCGCCGTGGTGTGCCCGGGCTGCCGTCCGAGTCTAGGTCCGCCACCCAGAGCGTGGTTTCCTGCCACGGCATGTTCGGGTGGTCCCACGTGAGCCAACAGAGTCGGGTTTCGTCCGGGGACAGCCGCGGGGCGGCATAGAAGTCGTTGCCTGAGACGAGAGTGCGGGGCGGGCCTCCGGCGATTGCGATCGTCACCAGAGCGTTGGTGGGTTCGTGCCCGGGCTCCGTGTGATCCTCCCCGACCGCGATCAGGCGCTCGCGGCTCGCGTCGACCGCCGCGTCGGTGAAGCGCCAGGCGCTCTCGGGAGTGAGCGGGCGGGGGTCGTGACCGTCCAGCGAGGCTTCGTACAGGCGCCGATCCCGGTCGTTCGAGAAGAACACGCGCCCAGCGGCGACGCACAGAGCGCCTCCACCGTACTCGTGTACGCGGGAGCGGACGCTCCACGGGGCGGCGAGCAGGTCCTCGCGAGAGCCGTCGGAGCGCATCCGTACGAGAGCCGATCGGCCGCCCTCGCCGGGGCGGCTCTCGGTCCACAGGAGGTCGCCGCCGAGGGGCGAGACCCCACCGAGTCCGACCGCGCCGCCGAGCATGCGGTCGGCCGTGATCGGAGACTTCCAGGAGCCATACGGGGCAACGGTCGAGGCCATGTCTTCGGGGGTACTTCTTCCGGCCTAAGGTGGCCAGTCCACCATGCCGATCTTCCTTTGAGAAGCGGGTGAAACCCGGGCATTGTAGCCTCCGCGTCCAAACGGGAGAGCGTTCGAATGGCACTACACAAACTGGCGGGAAAGCCCGCGCCGCAAGAGATTCTGGTCAACGTACCGCGACTCGTCACCGAGTACTTCTCGCGGCGACCGGATCCGTCTGACCCGGCGCAACGTGTGGCGTTCGGGACCTCGGGCCATCGAGGGTGCGCTCTGGACGGAAGTTTCAACGAGGCCCATGTGCTCGCCGTCTCGCAGGCGCTCGCGGAGCATCGCGCGGAGGCTCGTGTCGACGGTCCTCTGTTCATCGGGATCGACACGCACGCTCTGTCGGAGCCGGCGCTCGTCTCTACGGTCGAGGTCCTTGCGGCGAACGGGGTCGAGATCGTTCTCGAAGAGGGGCTCGGCTACACGCCGACGCCGGTCGTCTCGCACGCCATCCTTCAGTACAACCGCGGTCGTACGGACCACCTGGCCGACGGCGTCGTCATCACACCGTCGCACAATCCGCCGCGCGATGGCGGCTTCAAGTACAACCCTCCCACGGGTGGACCCGCCGACGAGGCCACGACGAAGAAGATCGAGGCTCGGGCAAACGAGATCCTCGAGAACGATCTCGAGGGTGTGAAGCGCATCCCGTGGGCGCGTGCTCGCGCACTCGACTCGACCCGAGAACGGAACAACATCCAGCCCTACGTCGACGACCTGAAGAACGTCGTCGATCTGGAGTGCATCGCCAAAGCCGGATTGAAACTCGGCGTGCATCCGCTGGGAGGCGCGGGCCTTCCGGTCTGGGAGCCGATCGTCGAGACCTACGGCGTCGACATCGACATCGTCGACCGCCGGGTCGATCCGACGTTTTCGTTCATGACCGTGGACAAGGACGGCAAGATCCGAATGGACTGCTCGTCGCCCTACGCGATGGCGAGCCTGGTGGAGTTGAAGGACAGGTACGATCTCGCGTTCGGCAACGACGGTGACGCCGACCGACACGGTATCGTCACGAAGAGCGCGGGGCTCCTCAACCCCAACCACGTTCTCGCCGTCGCCATTCGCTATCTCTTCGAAACGCGAACGCAGTGGCCCGCCGAGACTGCGATCGGCAAGACTCTGGTTTCGAGCTCGATGATCGATCGGGTCGCGCGGCTGGTAAAACGCCCGCTCGCCGAAGTGCCGGTCGGGTTCAAGTGGTTCGTCGACGGATTGCTCGGCGGAACGTTCGGGTTCGGCGGGGAAGAGAGTGCGGGGGCTTCGTTCCTGCGGTTCGACGGCACGGTCTGGACCACCGACAAGGATGGCCCGGTGATCAACCTCCTCATGGCCGAGATGACGGCCGGCACGGGGAAGGATCCGGCCGAGCACTACCGCGACCTCGAAGAGCAGTTCGGCAGCCCGGTCTACGAACGGGTCGACGCACCGGCGGCACCGGCACAGAAGGCGAAACTGAAAAGCCTCGACGCCTCGCAGGTCGGGGCTACCGAGCTCGCGGGCGAGCCCATCGTCGCCAAGCTCACGCGAGCGCCCAGCAATGACGCGCCCATCGGAGGCCTCAAGGTCGTGACGGAGAACGGTTGGTTTGCCGCGCGACCGTCCGGGACCGAGGACGTCTACAAGATCTACGCGGAGAGCTTTCTCGGCGCCGAGCATCTGGCTCGCATTCAGGCAGAGGCACAGGATCTCGTAGATTCCGTCCTGCAGGTCGAAGCGGCCTGACCTGCCCCCCACCCCCCACTCGCCCGGCCGAAATCAGTAGAAGCTCCCGCTTCCGTAGAGCGTCTCGACGGGCTGCGACGCGGAGAGTAAGACTAAGACGCCATGGGGACGCGGGCGGCGATCATCGGATTCTCGGAGCTCGCTCCGACGAAGAAACCCGAGGGGAAGACCCCGCTCGGGTTGATTGCCGAGGCTTCGCGTCTTGCGATCGCCGACGCCGGCCTCGGCCCCGCGGATATCGACGGCATCGTCGTGTGCCCGGCGATGATGCAGTACTCGATGCTCTGGCCGTCGGTCGTGGCCGAGCATCTAGGGCTCACTCCGGGCTATCTCGAGTTCGTCGATCTGGGTGGAGCGACGTCCTGCGCGATGATCGCCCGGGCCGCAGCCGCGGTTTCGGAGGGGCGTGCGCGCAACGTCCTGTGCGTGAACGGTGACACCTGGGATCCGCAGGGGATGTATCTGAAGCCGCCCCCGATGGTCTCGCCCCTGCGTGATTTCACGCTGCCCTATGGTGCGGCCGGGGCGAACGCGGATTACGCGATGGCGGCCCGCCTGCACATGGAGCGCTACGGCACGACGGCGCGCCAGCTCGCGAAGATCGCCGCGGATCAGCGGACGAGCGCGCAGCGCAATCCACTCGCGTTGTTTCGCGATCAGCCGCTCACCATCGACGACGTTCTCGCCTCGCCTCTGATCTGTGATCCGCTGCACAAGCTGGAGATCGTTCTGCCGTGCACCGGAGCGGAAGCGGTGATCGTGACCTCGGGAGAAAGGGTGGTCGATGCCCCGCACGCGCCGGCGTGGGTGCTCGGCTACGGTGAAGCGCTCGAACCGGACCCGTTCCAGCGCGAGGACTTCCTCGTCACGCCCACCGTGGAGTCGGCACGGCGGGCGTTCGAGATGGCTCGTGTCGGACCGAAGGACGTCACCGTTGCGCAGATCTACGATTGCTACACGAGCGCGGTCCTGATCGAGCTCGAGGACGCCGGTTTCTGCGCGAAGGGCGAGGGCGGCGCCTTCATCGAAGCGCATGACCTCACGTACGCCGGGGACTTCCCGCTGAACACGGGCGGCGGGATGCTGTCGTTCGGACAGCCGGGCCTCGGGGGGGGGATGACTCTCGTGGTCGAAGGTGTTCGCCAGGTCATGGGCCGCGCCGGCGACCGACAGGTGAAGAACAACGGGCTCGCCTTCATCCATGGCAACGGTGGGACGTTCACCGAGGAGTGTTCTCTGGTCCTGGGGACGGCATCGTGAGCACGCCGGACTTCCCCCGCCCGCTTCCGACCGGGGAGGGGGATGCGGCCCGCTACTGGTCGGCACTCGCCGAGGGGCGGATCGAGTTGCCGCGCTGCCAAGCCTGCGCTCGGCTGATCTTCTATCCCCGCCCGTTCTGCCCTGCCTGTCATTCGACGAACGTGGCCTGGGAGGAGATCCCCGGCGCCGGACGGGTCTACACGTACAGCGTCGTCCACCGTGCGACCCACCCGTGGTTCATGAGCCGGACGCCCTACGTGTACGCCGTCGTGACACTGGGCGCCGGGGTTCGGCTGCCGACCACGATCGTGGGGTGTGCGCCGGAAGCGGTCGAGATCGACCTCCCGGTCGAGCCCGTCTTCGAGTCGGTGGGGGAGGGCGCGGCGCTGCTTTTCTTCCGGCCGACTCGCTCCTGAATTCCACGGTCATCGAGCGCGGGTTGCCTGAGGGGTGGCGCTGTGTCGAATCTTGCTCGTGGGAAAGACCTATCATCGCGGCAAGATCGTCGACGACGCGGAGGCGCAGCTCAGCATCCGATCGAAGGCAGTGAACTACGGGCTCGGTTGCTTCGGAGGTATCCGCGCCTACTGGAACGACGCAAAGAAGGAGCTGTTCGTCTTCCGGCTCATGGATCACATCGAGCGGCTCTATCGATCCGCGCTTATCCTCGGACTGGAGCCGCCGGTCAGCGAGGAAGACGCCGTTCAGGCCGTCCTCGATGTTCTGAGGGAGAACGACGCTCGGTCCGATCAGTACGTGCGGCCGCTGATCTACGTCGACTCCGACGAGCTCTCACCTACGCTGACCGACGTTCCGGTCGCCCTGTCGATCTACACCCAACCGCTCGGAAAGTATTTCGGGGGCGACTCGATCCACGCGTGCGTGTCGTCGTGGCGCCGTGTGTCGGACAACGCGATTCCGGCTCGTGCGAAGCCCACTGCGGCGTACCTGAATTCGGCTCTCGCCCGCGCCGAAGCCAAGCGGAACGGCTTTGACGAAGCGATCTTCCTCACCCAAGAAGGTTCGGTCAGCGAGGGGAGTGCGGCACATCTCTTCATCGTGCGTCGCGGCGAACTCGTTTCGCCCCCGTCGACGGAGGACAACCTCGACGGCATCACGCGACGAAGTCTGATGGAACTGGCGCGCAGCGAGCCGCTGTCGTGGCCGGTCACCGAGCGTAAGATCTCGCGGACCGAGCTCTACACCGCCGACGAGGTCTTCTTGTGTGGAACTGCGGCGGAGCTGACTCCGGTCACGCGAATCGACCATCGACCGATCGGGAACGGTGCGATCGGCGAATGGTCGCGCGCGCTCGGCGCACGGTTCCACGACGTCGCGTCTGGAAATGACGACGCGTGGTCGTCCTGGCTGACGCCGGCCTGGGAAGGACGTTAGCGAACCGGGGCTCGGCTCAGGTCCAGCTCGGGTCGAGGAGAGGCGTTTCCAGATGCACCCCCTCGAGGCCGAGGAGGAACTCCTTCACGCGGACCCCACCGGTGTAGTTCCCCAGCGAGCGGTCCGCGGGCAGCACGCGGTGGCAGGGGATGATGATCGGCAGCGGGTTCGTCGCCATGACCCGGCCCACGGCCCTGGCCGCGCCTGGCTTGTCGACCGCACGGGCGAGTTCGCCGTAGGTCACGGTCTCACCGAAACGGGTGTGCAGAACGCGGCGGAGGACACGTTCCTGGAACGCGCTCTGGGGCCTCGGGTCGACTGCGACTTCGAATCGCTCGCGCTTGCCGGCAAAGAATTCGTCGAGTTCGCCTTGTACGCGCTCGTCCGCTGAACGTTCGACGAGTTCGGTGTCGGTGAATTCCTCGCGGAGCCGCGCGAGGACTTTTTCGCGGTCGCCGCATTCCGACCAGGTGATACGGCGCACGCCGAGGGAACTCGTTGCGACGCAAAGCTCGCCGAGGGGCCAGGGCTGGAACCAATGTTCGATCGTTTCCGTACTCCGAGCATCGCAAGTGAATCGCGGAAGGTCCAGATTTGACTTGGACGGCGGGCGGTCCGTAAGCATCTTCCAGTGCCCACGAAGTATCTCTACCGCGGGGATCTCGCGATTCACTACGAGCATGCCGGCGAAACGACGCTGCCCGGCGTGCCGCCGCCGATGGATCGGGGTGGCGCGTTGTTGTTCGTGCACGATACCGGCGGCAACGGGAAGCTCTGGTCACGACAGCTCGCGCATTTCGCGGGCTCGCACAGCCCCGTCGCGGTCGATCTCCCGGGCCACGGCCGATCGGGCGGCCTCGACGGCCCCGCCTCGATCGAAGCCGCCGCCGAGATCCTCGCCGGCGTCCTCCAAGCGCTCGGAGCGCCGCCGGCCGTGGTCGTCGGGCATGGCCTCGGCGGAAAGATCGCGCTCGCGCTCGCCTTGGACCACGCACCGCGCGTGAAGGCGGTCGTCACCATCGGAACGACATCGGCGCCGCTCGCGGCCGCCGGCGAGATTGCGGGGATGCGGGACGTCGTGCGCGGTCGTCGCTCCCAGACCTTCGATACGCCGCTCTTCGCCGCGAAGCCCGACATGAACGTGATGCGCGAGGTCTGGGGCGAGATCGTGAAGACCGATCCGCGCGTACGACTGCAGGACCTCGAGGCGTACGGTGGCTGCGATTTGAGAAGTCGCCTGGCATCCATTGCGGTGCCAACCCGAGTGCTTCACGGAGAGCAGGATGGATACTGCGCCCGCGACTGTGGTGAGGAGATCGCCGCCGCGATTCCCGGCGCGCGCTTCGAAGTCGTGGCCGAAGCCGGTCACGTTGCGCAGCTCGAACAGCCGGAGCGGGTGAACGCGATCATCGAGGAGCTTCTCGGATGAGCCGCACCGAGATCGCGATCGCCGGCGCGTTCGAGCATCCGACGCGGTGGGCACCCGACAAGACCTCTTACCAGATCGCGGCCGAAGCGGCGCGGGGAGCCCTCGCCGAGGCAGGTCTGACCTTCGGCGACGTCGACGGCTACGCCTGCTCGGGTGTCGGTCCGATCGGCGTCCTCTCGATGTGCCACCATCTGAACCTTCAGCCGGATTGGCTCGATTCGACCTCCATCGGCGGATCGTCCTTTGTGGCCCAGGTTCTGAACGCGGCCGCCGCGATCCGTGACGGGCTGTGCACCACCGTCTTGATCACGTACGGCAGCACGGCGGCATCGGACCGGTTCGCCGTCGGCACGGGCGGCGGAACGGCCGGGGACCCGCCGGATGCGTTCGAGGGGGTTTACGGACCGACCGTCGTCGGCGCCTATGGGATGGTCGCCCAGCGGCACATGCATCAGTACGGAACGACGAGCGAGCAGCTCGCGGAGATCGCGGTCACGATGCGCCGGCACGCCGGCCTGAATCCGAACGCGAAGTACCGCGATCCGATCACGGTCGAAGACGTGCTCGCGTCGCGGATCATCTCGTCACCGCTTCATCTTCTGGACTGTTGTGTGATCTCGGACGGCGGTGGTGCCCTTGTCGTGACTTCGGAGGAGCGGGCCAAGGATCTCGCGACCCGACCGGTGCGCGTCCTCGGGGGCGGGATCGCCGCGCGTCACTCCGGCATCGGTGAGCGCGACATCACCGACATCGCCGCGCGGCAATCCGGAAAGCGCGCATTCGAGCGCGCGGGAGTCGGGCGCGACGACATCGATCTTTGCATGATCTACGACTCGTTCACGATCACCGTCCTCTCGACGCTCGAGAACCTCGGCTTCTGCGAGGCCGGGGAGGGGGGCGCCTTCGTGCAGGGAGGGCGAATCGGTCTCGGTGGCGCATTGCCGTTGAATCTCGATGGGGGCGGGCTCTCGTCGAACCATCCGGGGATGCGCGGCATGTTCCTCGTCATCGAAGCGGCGAAGCAGCTCCGCGGGGAGTGTGGCGAGCGGCAGGTCGAGAACGCCGAGGTCGCGCTTTGTCACGGAACGGGTGGCTACCTCGGTATCCAACACAGCGGCGCGACGCTGATCCTGGGAGGGGCGTGACATGGCAGATCGCCGTCCTGGAAAGCCGGTTCCACGAGCCGACGAGGAATCCAAGGGATACTGGGAAGCGTGCCGGCGACATGAGCTTCGCGTACAGCGCTGTCGTTCGTGCAGCCAGCTGCGGTTCTACCCGCGCGCGGTCTGTCCGGCGTGCATGTCGGGCGACGTGGAGTGGGCTCTGTGCTCGGGGCGCGGAGAGGTCTACACGTTCACGGTCACGCACCAGAATCACTCGCCGGGTTTCCGGGAGTCGCTGCCCTACGTCCTGGCCTACGTCGAACTGGAAGAGGGCGTTCAGATGCTGACCAACATCGTCGACTGTCCGCCCGACGACGTGAAGATCGGGATGCCGGTCGAAGTCACGTTCGAGGACGTCACCGATGAGATCGCCATCCCGCGATTCCGGCCCCGCGCGTCATGATCCTCGATCTTCATCTGCACTCGGAGCTCTCCGACGACAGCCGGGCGAAGGTCGAGACGTATCTGAAGATCCTCATGCGCAAGCGGGAGGAACGGCCGCTTGACGGAATCGTCGTGACCGAGCACCGGCGCTTCGATCTCGACGTCGACTATCGCGCCCTCGAAGATCAGTACGAGCTGCGAGTCCTGCGTGGCGCGGAAGTCGAGAGCGAGTACGGCCACATCCTTCTCTACGGGGTGAACGAGGACATTCTGGGACGCTTCGACTTCACCGACATCCGGCTCCCCGCGCAGGAAGTGATCTCCGAGGTCGAGCGTCTGGGAGGCATCGCGACGCCCTGCCATCCGGGTCGCTCTAACGTCGGGCTGTGCGCCCACTACGAATCGAAGCCGGCGCTCGAGGGCGTCATCGCGGTCGAGGCCCTCAACGGCGGCAGCAAGGGACCAGAGAACGATCGCGTGCAGGATCTCATGACCGATCACGGCTACTTCGGTTTCGGCGGTAGCGATTCCCACCTGGCGAGCTTCATCGGCATCTGCGCCACCGACTTCGAGGACGACATTGCGGACGAGCAGGCTCTGGTCTCGGCGCTCAAGGCCGGGCGTTACAAAGCCGTGGACTTTCGCCCCGGTCCGGGCTGACCTGGATTCGTGGTATGGGTCGGCCTACGCGCGACCGAGGAAGGTCGGGTCGAGGTCGGCTGGAGAGCCGCTCGCCCGTCGCGCAGGACACCGGAGAGGACGAAGCTGCTCAGCAGGGCGATAGTGAGGATGGCGATCAACGATGCGCTCCGGGTACGCATGCCCGGGTCCTCATGCACCAGGATCGCCCGGTCGCGAACCCGCGCTCGGCAGTCGCAGAGCCATGACTGACCTCGCCACACCTCACCGTCACCACGAGCCGACGACGGGCCTCCGCGTGGATCTCGAGTTCGCCCTGCTCAAGGGTGTCCTCGGTCTGATGCACGCCGTGCCGTCCGAGCCGCTCAGGTCCCTGGTCGGCGGGATCGTCTCCCGGGGCGGGATGGCGATGCCGCGGCTTCGCCGGGTCGGCCTGGAGAACCTACAAGCGGCGTTCCCGGAACGTGATCATGCCTGGTGTGAGAAGACTCTTCAGGCCTCGTTTCGCAATCTGGGCTACTTGGCCGCCGAGCTTGCCCATTTCGACGAGCTGAACGCCGATAACATCTTCGACGTCGTCGGATTCAGCTCAGCGGAATCCGAGACGGCCTTCCGGGAGCTCATCGCGAATCGGCAGCGGCTCATCGCCACGGCTCACTTCGGCAACTGGGAGCTCCTGGTGCAGGCCGCTGGCTATTCGGGGGCCCCGTTTCACGTCGTTCACCGGTCGCTGAAGAACGGCAAGGTCGACGACCTCCTGACGGCCGTCCGAGGCCTCGCGGGGACGAAGGTCGTTTACAAGCACGCGGCGGCACGCGACGTCCTCCGTTTGCTGCGCAAGGGGGCCTGCGTCGTTGTGCCGATCGATCAGCACGCTCCGGGAGGGTCGGGAATCCCGATCCCGTTCTTCGGGCGTCCGGCAAACACGACCCCGGGCCCGGCAAGGCTCGCCCAGATCGCTCAGGTGCCCATCCAGGTCGTCGTGCTCGCTCGGGTCGGGGACTCTGGGAAGCACCAACTTATCTCGCGGCCGCCGATCGATCCGCCCCCGCGGGGCAAGGATCCCGCGGCGCTGGTCGAGGTGACCACGAAGCTGAACGAGCAGCTCGAGGCGATCATCCGCGAGTACCCCGAACAATGGCTCTGGATGCACCGCCGTTGGCGCGTTCCCGCTTGAACCACCACCCCTACCGGCGGTAAGAAGGTGCATGGCTTCGAGCCGCCGCAAGCGGAAACGCGCTGCAGCCTCGCAAAAGGCTCTCGCCGAGGTGCGAGGCAAGCTCGAGACTGCGCAGGAGGCGAAGATCTCCGCGGTCTCGCAGAGCACCGAGAGCCTGCGCGAGGAGAACGAGGCACTCGAAGAGCGCCTGACCGAGATGGTTCAGGAGATCGGCCAGCTTCGGTTCGTGGTCGATCGGGTGCCGCAGCTCGAGCGGGAGCTCCGCGCGAAGGACCTGCGGATCGCCGAGGCCGAGGCGGAAACCGACCGCCTCCGTGCGGCGCTGGACAGCGGGCGCCCGACGGCTCGTGCCGCCGCGGCCGCATCGCAAGCCGCGCGCCTCTTCGGTGCCGGGCGGTAGCGGGCCGCGCTCGGCGGCGACCCAGAGGGGTGGGCCCCGGGAAGTTGCAACCGAGGTCCAAGGTGGCCTAGGTTGGGCAATCGATCGATCGATTGAATTGCGGCCGCCCGTGAAGCCTGAAACCGAAAACACCAGATACTCCCCGCGCCAGAATACGAAGGCGCGGATTCTTCAAGCTGCACAGGAGGTTTTCGCCGAGCGCGGCTTCGAGGGCGCGTCCACGCGAGAGATTGCCTCGCGGGCCGACGTCAACATTTCGAGCCTGCATTATCACTGGGATTCGAAGGAAACCCTGTACCGCGCGATCTTCGCCCACATCTACCGCCAGCTCGTCGAGCTCGTTCAGGACGAAATTACGCGTCCGGGATCGCCCGCGGAGGCGCGTGCGATGATTGATCGCACGATGGGGCTGATCTTCGACGCGTTCGCGAACGAGCCGACCATTCCGAAGCTGCTTCTGCGTCGGCTCATCGAGGCACCGGATCTCGACGACGCCGCGGCGTCCGCCCTCAGTCCGTCCTGGAAAGTCTTCCAGGAATGGGCGCGGCGGTTCTCGGGCGACGAGATCTCGGCGCAAGACATCTCATTCCTGCTGCTCTCGGTGCAGTCGGCATTGCTGGTTTCGATGCTGGACTCGCCTCACGTCAACATGATGCTGGGCGGTTCAATTCAGGAGTCGAAGCGGCGTGTGCGTCTGCGCAGGCAGGTCATTTCCCTTGTCGAGAACCTCATGGGTGTCGCCGACGCCGAGGAATCCGCGTGAAGGCTTTCATTACCGCTTCGATAGATGCTGCAAATCTCACTCGGCTTCAGAAGCACATGGACATACACGTCGAAGACTGGAAGACGACCAAGAACATCTTCTTCGACGGCGATGCGTTTGCCAAGCGTATTTTGGAAGAGGGCTGCGACGTCGTGATCGTCGAGGCGGACCTGGTCCAGAAGGAAGTTCTCGAGGCATGCGACCTCAAGATGATCGGCGCGTGCCGTGGCGACCCTGTCAACATCGATGTCGAAGCGTCGACGAAGAAGGGGATTCCCGTCTTCTATACGCCTGCGCGCAACGCCGAGGCGGTGGCCGATCTCACACTCTGCTTCATGCTGATGATCGCGCGCAACGTGTACAACGCCGTGTCGTTCGTGAAGGGAAAGCGTGAGCAGTTAGACAACGCGGGCGACTATCTGAAGATGTACGAGTCGATGACGGGGGTCGAGCTCTTCGGTCGCACCGTCGGTATCGTCGGATTCGGCGCCATCGGGCAGCGGGTCGCTCAGCGCGTCCGCCCCTTCGGGTCGCGCATCGTCGCGTATGACCCGTTCGTGCCGGAGTCCGTGTTCGAAGAGCTGGGCGTCGAGAAGGCCGAGCTCGACACGGTCATGTCCGAGGCGGATTTCCTCACGATCCACGCTCCGGACATTCCCGAGACAAAGGGGATGATCGGCGCCCGGGAGATCGGCCTCTTGAAGGACGGCGTCTACTTCGTCAACACGGGTCGCGCCGCCACGGTCGAGGAAGAGCCGCTTTACGAGGCGTGCGCCTCCGGCAAGATCCGGGCAGCTGCGTTCGATGTGTTCTGGAAGGAACCCGTTCAGCCGGGCGATCGGTTTGTCGTCCTGCCGAACGTCATCGCGACGCCCCACATCGGCGGTGCGTCGCACGACGTGGTGACCCACCAGAGCACGATCATGTGCGATTGCATCGAAGCCTGGCTGGAGAAACGGCGCCCGCGCTTCCTCGCAAACCCGGACGTTTTTCCCGGCGACTCCTGAGCTTGCTCTGCGGCGCTTCTGAGCGCGGCCGCAGGTTCGTGTCGACTGAGCGTGCGCCCGCATGGTGGGGAGAGCGCTTGCCCGACCGCCCGGAACCGCCGTACCGTGGGAGTTCACGATGATCGAGGTTTCCCATTTGACGAAGCGGTTTGGCGACTTCGTTGCGGTCGACGACCTCTCGTTCTCGGTCGGCACCGGAGAATGCGTCGGGTTCCTCGGTCCCAACGGTGCCGGTAAGACGACCACGATGCGCGTCATCGCGGGAATCTTTCCTCCGACGACCGGCATCGTGCGCGTCGGCGGGCACGACGTTCGACGCGAGCCGAATGCCGCGCGCCGCGTGCTCGGATACTTCCCCGAGAACGCGCCGTTCTATCCGGAGATGAGCGTCGAGGGGTACCTGGCGTTCGTTGCCCGGGCGAAGCGCATCGAGCGTGCCGCGCGCGCGGGCCATGTGGAAAAGGCGCTCGCGGCGTGCGGCCTCGGTGAGGTGCGCCGGCGGCTCGTCGGGAAGCTCAGCAAGGGGTTCCGCCAACGAGTTGGTCTTTCGCAGGCGCTGCTCGGTGATCCCGATGTGCTCGTGCTCGACGAGCCCACGTCGGGGCTGGATCCGGGGCAGGTTACCGAGATTCGCGAGCTCGTGAAGAGCCTGCGTGGGCAGCGCACGATCGTTTTTTCGAGCCACGTTCTGTCCGAGGTGAGCCAGGTCGCCCAGCGGGTCGTCATCGTGGACCGGGGAAGGCTCGTCGCCGAGGACAGTCCCGCGGGTCTGTCGGAGCGCCTCGCGGGCGCGATGCCGTTGTGGGTGCGGGCCGACGTGGAGCCGAGCGAGCTCGGCACGGCGTTGTCCGGGGTCGACGGTGTGGAGTCCGCCGAGTCTTGGGACGGGCGCGTTCGGCTCATCGTTGCCGATGAGAGCGCGGTCGAGAGGGTGTCGCGCGAGGTGAGCGCGCGGGGCTGGGTGATTCTCGAACTTCGGAGAGAGGCACTGTCGCTCGAAGACATCTTCTTGCGTCTCGTGCGAGAACCGGCGCAGCGAGCGGCGCGGGAGGCCGAGGCGCGCTCGTGATTGCGGTGGTGCGCAAAGAGCTGGTCTCGTATTTCAGCTCGCTTCTGGCGTACGTAGTCGTTGCGCTGTTCCTGTCCGTTTCGGGGTTCTACTTCTACTCGAACTTGTCGTTCTTTCTCCTGTCGGGCGGCTTCGATCTGACGCGGGGCCTCTGGCAGTATCAGTTCCTGGACATGCGGCAGTATATGCTCACTCTGCTGCCGCTGCTCACGATGCGCCTCTTCGCAGAAGAGCGACGCCTCGGCACGCTCGAGCTGATGTGGACCTACCCTCTGCGCGACGTGGAGATCGTTCTCGGCAAGTACGTGGCGGCGCTCCTCGTACTCCTGCTGATGTTGGCCGGCACGCTGCTGTATCCGCTTCTGCTGTTGCCGGCGGAAGCCTCGTTGCCGGTGAACGCGATCGCTGCGGGCTATCTGGGGTTGTTCCTTCTCGGTGCGGCCTTTCTGGCGTGTGGGATTCTGATTTCCGCGCTCACTGAGAGCCAGGTTCTCGCGGCGGCGGTGACGTACAGCGTGCTGCTCTTGTTCTGGGTTCTCACCTGGAACGAGGCGGCGGTCGGGGCGCCGGTCTTGTGGGTGCTGAGCCAGTTGTCGTTGTTCGATCGGCTCTACGTCTTCGTGCAGGGCGGGATCGACACCGCGGACGTCACGTTCCTCGTGCTGTTCAGCGGGGTATTTCTCGCGTGGACGCTCCAATGTCTCGGATCTCGTCGTTGGCGGGGCGTGAAGTGAATCGGCAGGTCCTGCAATGGACGGCGTTCCTGCTCTCGGTCGCCGCGGTGCTGGCGGTTGCCGTCGCCGTGCAGGCGTTCTCCGAAGTGTGGCGTCGGCAGTTCGACCTGACGCTTGCGCGGCGGCTCTCTCTGTCGAGCTACAGCACGTCAGTGCTCGAGCAGCTGCAGGATCCGCTCGAGATCGACTTCTACTACCGCCGGGGCGAGCGGATGCGCGCCCGGGACCTGCTCGAACGGATCGCGGACGCGTCGAGTCGCGTTCACTATGAGCTGATCGACATCGATCGAAATCCGCTTCAAGCGAAGGAAAACGGCGTCCGTCGGTTCGATCGAGCGGTCTTGTCGTACGATGGGCGCGAGTCCGTGACTCCGGCGGCAACGGAAGAGGCGTTGGTTGGTGGGATAGCGCAGATCCTCGAGCAGCGACGACCGGTCCTCTATTTCGTCAACGACCACCGCGAGCGCACCACGCGGGTCGGGCATGCCGATCAGTTCGGTCGGGCCGCGCAGTTCCTGCGCGGCGAGGGATACGATCTCCTTCCGCTCTCGCTTCTGCAGCAGCCCGACGTCCCGCAGGACGCTTCGGCGGTCGTGCTGGCTGGGCCGGAGGTCGACTACGTCGAGCAGGAGATCGCGAAGTTGGAGGCCTATCTTCGCGGCGGGGGTTCGGTTCTCGTTCTCCTGGATCCCGCGGAGCTCCCCCGTCTCGCGTCCTGGATTGCGACACACGGGCTGGAGTTGGCGGACGACGTGGTGATCGATCAGGCCAACCGGGTCTACGGCAGCGATGGCACGAACGTTCTCGTGCCGTACTTCCGTGATCATCCCTCTGTGAACGCGCTGGAGACGCCTGCGGTTCTCGGACGGGGGCGCTCCGTCGGTGTGGCCGGCGGCGGCGACGGAGACGACGCGGATGACGTGCAGATCGTCGCGCGGACCGCTCGAGAGAGCTTCGCGGCGCACGGGGCGGAGCGGACGCGAGGCGGTTCGGTCGAGTTCGCTTCCGAGACGGATCGAGCCGGACCCATCGGTGTGATCGGAGCGTCGATCGTCGATACCGGGGGGCGGCTGCTCGTCGTCGGGGATGCGGACTTCGCGAGCGACAACTTCGTCACGCTTCTCGGAAACAAGGACCTGCTGGTCACGCTCCTGGGCTGGCTCACCGAGCGTGAGGCGACGGGGGCGCGGGTGCGCGCCGATACCGCCGGCCTGGGGCCTTTGTCGCCGGTCTTCGTTTCGGAGCGCCTGGCGACGAAGATCTTCTGGCTCGCGGTGATCGTTCAGCCGGGGCTAGTGTTGCTGCTGGGCGTGGGCGTGGTCCTCCGCCGCCGGCGGCGGTGAGGGCGGAATGTCGTCCGCTCTCCGCTCGGTCGTATCCCTCGTCGTCATCGCCGCTTCGGCGCTCGCGACCTGGGTAGCGGTCGGCCTTCAGCCGCCGCCGCCGCTCCCGCCTGGCGAGCAGGTGGAGTCGGTGTTCGGATTCGATACGGACGCCGTCGTTGGAATCTCGGTGCGGACCTGGCAGGGCGCGCTTCGCGCCGTCCGCAGCGACGGCCACTGGCAGGTGGTGATCCTCGAACTGGCCCCGCAGGTCGCCCCGTCCGAATCGGTTCCGCCGCCGGGCCAGGCTGCGATCGATGCGGCCATGGATGTCCTCGTGCGCGACGTCGTGGGATTGCCCGAAGTGAACAGCTTCGAGAGCGCCGCCCCCCTCGCGGAATTCGGCCTCGACACCCCCGACGCCTCGATCTCCCTCACCCTGGCCTCCGGCGCGACGACGACCTTGGAAATCGGCGCCCGCACCACCAGCGCCGCCGGCCTCTACGCCCGCCTCCGCTCGTCCCCCGAAATCCTCCAAATCGGCGGCCTCCTCCTCACCCAAACCCGCACCGCCTTCTTCCACCTCCGAGGGTTGGGAGGGGACGTTGGTTAGTCTCGCCCTTTTTGTTTAGTCGCGGCGACCAGCGTTTCGGGGCGAGGCCAAAGCGCGGCGCGACTAAACAAAAAGGGCGAGACTAACCAACGTCCCCGACTGTCTGGGGCCGGGACTCGAGGTGGTCGACGCGGGGGCCTTGGGCGAGCCAGTCGGAGGCGGCGCGGAGGCCGGCGCGGTACATGTCGCGCATCATGCTGCGTTGGAAGTTCAAGTAGGAGCCGGCGCTGAAGAGGTTGCGGTCGTGGGTGGGGCGGATGGCTTCGTACAGCTTCACGTCGCGGTAGGGGCTGCCGTCGACGTGGGCGAGGCGGTTGCGGTCGAGGAGCAGCATGCGGTCGACGTTGTAGGCGTTCTCAAGGAATGCATCGAGCGTGCGTTCGAGGGCGCGTCCCATGTTGGTGAGCTCTTCGTCCTGTTTGTCGCCTTCGGTCACGAGAACGGTCACGATCTGATCGGCGCCCAGCGCTACCGCTGGAGCGAGCGGCGTGTTCACGAGGAGGCCGCCGTCCCACAGGAGGTGGGATCCGATCGTGATCGGGTTGAAGAGCAAGGGAATGCTGGCACTCGCCATCAGCATGTCGACCGTGATCGCCGGGACGACGACGTACTCGGATGCGGGCACCGCCGGGACCGGGCCCGTAACGTAGCGCACGACCCGCCGGGTATTGATATCGACAGCGTTGATCGCGAGCCGCCGCTCCGCGGGGATGCGGGTGCCGCCGAACACACCGATCAGTCGATCGCGCAGCTCGGCCGTGTCTACGAGGAACGGTTCTTCGATTCCGTCGAGGATCCGGCTCACGACGTCGAAACGGCTCGTGAGTAGGTAGTCCATCGTGAGCGCCGCAAGGCTTCCCATCCGCGGAGGCCAGTAGTGGCGGGCGCGCTGGCCGAGTCGGGTGAGGTCCTCGGGGAGTCGCATCGGAAGCTGCGCGATTTCCTGGGCGAGCGTTTTCACGATGGCGACGGCGCCCGACTCGAACAACTTCGCGCTGGCCCGAACCGGTGGGTCGTCCGCCAGGCCGAACCAGAATTCCATGATCTCGACCGGTGACAGCCCGCACGCGATCATCGCCGCGTTGAGTGCTCCGGCGGACGTGCCGCTCAGCACCGCCGGGCCGTCGGCAAACCTCTCGTCGCGCAGGAGTCGTTCGTAGACGCCGACTTGAAAGGGACCACGGGCTCCGCCTCCGGAAAGGACGAGGCCTAGCTTCTCGCCGCCGCGGGCGCTCTGGGAAGACACGATCTTCTCAATATGGCGGAAGCGCGGGGCTGTTTCACGTCGTGAGGGGAGTCCGTCGCCGTGGCGCTCCGTGTATAGTGTGGCCGGCGGATGACGATTTTCCTCTTGGCCCTGTTCCTGGCAACCCTCAGCGTTCTCGCGCTCGCCCGGTGGCATCCCGCCGCGATCGAACCGTTCCCCACGGGCTCGCGCAGAGCACTCGCCCTGGCACTCCTCACATTGACGCTCGCGCTGGCGTGTTTCGCTCCGCTTCTCGAGTACCCGGACACGGATCCCAACATGGAGATCCCGGATCTCCCGTTCGGAGCCCTGTTTCTCGGCCACGGACTGCTTGCGAGCTTTCTGCTCCTTTGGTGGATCCTCGCCGGACGCCCGCCGCTCCGCGAGTACCTCCACCTAAATTTTGGCGACTTGCGCGACTCTTTGCGACTCGGTGCGGCCGCAGGGGCCGCCGGCTGGGCCGTGACGATGACGACGATGGCTGTCGTCGGGACCCTCGCAGTCACCCTGGAGCCGGGGTCCCTCCCGCAGGACGGGGATATTCCCTCCACGGTCCGCATCATCGTGGAGCTCGCCTGGTACGAACGACTTCTCCTCGTTCTCTCGGCCGGCATCGTCGAGGAGGCGTTCTTCCGCTCCTTCCTGCAGACGCGGTGCGGTCTGATTCTGTCGAGCGTGCTCTTTACCACGAGCCACATGAGCTACGGGCTTCCCCTCATGCTGGTGGGCGTTTTTGCGGTGTCGGTGGTGTTCGGACTCGTGTTTCGAGCGCGTCGCGACGTGCTGCCGTGCATGGTGGCGCACTCCGTCTTCGATGGGATCCAGCTTTTCCTGATCTTGCCGGCCGTGGTCGCCGGAAGTTAGTCTTGGAAGAGCGATGTCCGATCCTGCGCCTTTCCTCGTCCCCGTCGACGACAGCCAGATTCGCGCCGAGCGGGCCAAGGCTCGCGAGTTGCGGCGCAGTGCCTGGTGGAAACAGAAGCGTTCGAGCGGACGTTGCCACTACTGCGACGCACAGGTCGGCGCGCACGAGCTCACGATGGATCACAAGGTCCCGATCATCCGCGGTGGCCGCACCACCAAGGGCAACGTCGTCCCGGCCTGCAAGCCGTGCAACGACGCGAAGAAGCACAGCCTGCCGACGGAGTGGTCGCCCGAGGGTGAGACCTGAATGCCGATCGAGTTGCTGAATTCGATTGGTGAGCGGCTTCGCCAGCGGGATCCGCACGTGGTCGATCTCGAGGTCTCGCGACGCGCTGCGGTTGCGATGACCCTTGCGCCGTCCGGCGACGATCTCGCCGTGCTGCTCATTCGCCGCGCCGAGCACGAAAGCGATCCGTGGTCCGGACACATGGCCTTCCCCGGTGGTCACAGTGATCCGACCGATGCCACGCTCGCCGACACGGCGATTCGCGAAACCCTCGAAGAAGTCGGAATCGATCTGGCGAGGCACGGCCAGCTGGTCTCGCGACTCGATGACGTTCAAGCCCATGCACGAGGTCACGCGCTCGACATGGTCGTCACCCCGTTCCTCTTCTCTCTCGATCATCCGCATCCCACGACGATCGACGAGAGCGAAGTCGCCGACGCTATCTGGATTCCGCTCCAAGTCTTCCGCGATGAGCGCTTCCACGGCACGACCCCGATCGCCCGGGGCGATTTCCGCGCGGACTTCCCGGCGTTCCTCTACGAGGGGAACACCGTGTGGGGCATGACCTACCGAATGATCCGCGAGTTCCTCCGTGCAGCTCTGCCGGAAGACGAGGCTACCACGGACGCGTGATCCGACTCTTCGTGAGTCTGGAGATGCCCGCCCTGGTGCGGGAGCGATTGAAGCTCCTGTGCTGCGACCTGCCGGGCGCCCGGTGGGCGAACCCCGATCAGCTCCACCTGACGATTCGGTTCATCGGCGAAGTGGAGGAGCCTGCCTTCGAAGAGATCCGGGAAGCACTCGACCGTGTGAAGATGGATCCATTCGACCTCGAGATCCGCGGTGTAGGCCACTTTCCTCCTCGGGGGCAAGCGAAGACACTCTGGGCGGGGACCCCGCGCAGTGAGCCACTGCAGCTTCTCCACGGGCTTGTGGACAGCGCACTCGTCCGTGCCGGCCTTGCGCCCGAGGGAAGGAAGTTCGCCCCGCACATCACCCTGGGGCGGCTTCGGGGCGCACCCGCCCGAGCCGTCGCGAGCTTCCTGGCTCAGAACGCCCTTTTTCGGGAGGGCCCGATTCGCGTGGATCGGTTCTGGCTGTACTCCTCTCAGCTTTCCGCGAAGCATGCCGTCCACCGGCCCGAGGCGGAGTACCCGCTCGGCGGCGCCTTGGTATAGGTAGGATCGTGTTCTCGCCTGATCTCCAAGCTCTCGTCTTCGATTTCGATCGCACCCTGGCGCCTCTCGGGAACTTCGTGAAGTGGCGTGAGGCGCTTCCCCTGATGCGCGAACGCTACGTGGCGCACGGCGTTCCCGAAGATCATCTCGATGGCGCACCCCGCGGTTGCTTCGGCCTGTACGGACACGTCGCGCGAGGTGATCACCTCGAAGCCGATACGCTGCTGCGGGCGCAGACGGAGGTGTCCGAGATCCTCGCCAAGTTCGAAGCCGTGGGGATCGGCAAGGTGGAGCTGTTCGACGGTGCCGCGGAGATGTTGCGCGCTCTGCCGGCGATCGGACTCCGTGCCGGCATCGTGAGCTCCAACCCGGAGTGGGTCATCCGCGACGTTCTCGAGCACCGCGGCGTGGCTGGCAGCTTCGAGGCCATCGTCGGACGTGACGGCCTCGATCACATCAAGCCCGCGCCCGAGGGCATGCTCCTGTGTTGTGAACGACTCGGCGTCACGCCGGCGCACTGCCTAGGCGTCGGCGACAACGCCGGTGATATCGAGGCGTCTCGTTCCGCCGGCATGCCTGCGGTGGGTGTGGCGACCGGTGTCTCGGAGGAGCCTGATCTCCTCGCTGCGGGCGCGCTCGCCGTCTACGACGGGATCCCCTCGTTCCACGCCGCGCTTACGGCCTGGAAGAAGTAGCTCCCGTCAGTCGTTGCGCCAGGCGCGCAGGAGCAGCAGGCCGATCGCGCAGCTCGCGCCGATCCCGATCACCACGGGCGAGTAGTGCCAGATCACCACGTGCCAGAAGTTGTCGACCGGACACACGACGCGCATCGTGGCGGCGGCAATCAGAAACGCGGCGAGCCCTGCGAGGCCTCCGGACACGACCGGCACGAGGGTCGCGCCTCGCCGTGCGAAGAAGAGTAGCGTGGCCCAGGGCACGATGGCCACGCCCAGCGTTTCGACCGCGCACCGCATTCCCCAGGGAGCGTTGGCGATGCTTCGCGCGGTGCCCGGCATCTCCTGGTAGAGGCACACGAACGACGCCAGGAGGAACCCGAGCGCGAGCGCCACGGCGCCGCTGCTCGGTTCGCGGCCGGGCATGGCTGCCAGCAGCGCCATCGCCGCGGAGAGGCCGCCGGTCGTGATCAGAAGGGTCAGCTCCAGCAGGAAGAGCGGGTTCGCCAGCTGGCCCATGATGTCCATCCGGAGTGCCAGGCTCGCGACGAGCCCGAAGACGAGCAGTTCGACGGCGAGCCAGAACCCGAGATGCGTGCCGGGGGACCAGACACGTTCTACCGGTTCGAGGTCGGCGACCAGGTCGTCGAGCAGGGACTCGGTGCTACCGGAATCGTCGTGGGGGGTGTTGGCCACCGTCACCCCTCTCCGTCGCGTTCATCTTCGTGTCCGATGAACGCCTTCACGAATCGGTAGGACCGGTGTGCGCGCACGCGCAGCGTCCCGGCAGAGACGCCCGCCCGTTCGGCGGCGGCTTCCACGGACAGTCCCTCGATCTTGAGCATCGAAAACGCTTCTCGCTGCGCGTCCGGGAGCTGTTCGAGCGCGGCGGCAAGCGGCGCGTCGCTGGTCTCCGCACCGGCGGCGACCTCTGGGAGCTCTCCGGTGAGGACTTCGCGCTTGCCGCGGGTCGAGCGTTTGCGGCCATGGTCGATCGTCGTGTTGCGCGCGATCGCGTACATCCACGGCTCGAAGGGCCGACTTGCGTCGTAGGTGTGTCGCGCACGGTGGATCATCAACAGAACGTCCTGGACGATGTCTTCCACCTCCTGCGGATCGTGGACCCGCCGGCGGACGAACCGGATCAGGTCGGCGTGGATGTCGTTCAGGAGGGTACGGTAGGCATCGCGATCGCCGGCCTGCGCCTTCCCCATCCACTCTGCCCGCTGGCCACGCTCTGTGTCCGAGGCGTTTTTCTCTTCTACCGAGTCCATACGTGCCCGAGCCCCGTACGTTACCCGACCCCGCCCGATTCGTCGCCCCATTTGCCGGATCCGCATTTTTGCATCGGATCGGTCGTAACTCACTTTGAGCGCCGCCGTAGAGCCTTTAGAACCCGGCATCAGGCGGGCCACACACGCAGCGAAGGAGCAGGGCGTGTGTCACGAAAGAAATCAGAAGAGACCGACCCGGCGGGTGGGATGGGCCCTGGGACTCGCCGTGGCGGCCCTCACGGTGGCCCCGGTGGGCGCCTGGGCCCGCGAGTTCGCGACGAATGCCGATGCCGGAAACAATTCGATGTCGGCGGTGTTCGGCGCTGCGATCGGTGAGCGCATCATGGCCGTGAGTTCTGCTGTCGACTGCACACTCGAGGTCGACGAAGCGAAGCTGGTCTGCTCGGCAACGTGTTGTATTCCGCTCGAGTCGATCCAGGTCGACAGTGAGCCCACGAAGACCGAACATTTTCAGCAGTGGGCGACCAACAAGAAGGGCTCGCCCGCTGAATGTAGCTTCGATCTGGTTCTCGACCCGATCGATCTGAAGGGGCCCGTGGCTGCAAAGGTGCCGGTCGAGTTCGAGACGACCGGCACTTCACCATCTCTTCGCCAAGGCTCCTGAGGCTTCCGCGAAGCAGTGAGGATCCGGCATCACGCCGGATCTACAACCACGCGACGCAACGACGCAACGAAGCGTCGGCGAACGAAAAGAGCGAAAAACCAACGAACAAGTTCACCAAGGGGGACTCGTCGCAGCGGCGTCAACGAGTGCAAGGGCTACGATGCGTGCGCCGGCGCCGACAACCGGTGCGAGGCGCGGAACGAGTGCAAGGGCCACGGCTGCGAGGAGCTCAGCAAGGCCGAGTGCGAGGAGAAGGGCGGCAAGATCCTCGAGTAGCATGCCGCTCCCTCACGACGAACAGAGGCAGAAACGAAATGGGCACTTTACTCGGACAGGGTATCGGTCTTCGCGCCTCTGACTACCCGCTCGTCCTCGATGGTCGTTTCGCGGTCGATTGGTTCGAGGTCATCTCGGAGAACTTCATGCTGCGCGGCGGTCGACCCCTGGCGGTTCTGGAGGAGGCACGAACGATGGCGCCGGCAGGACTGTAAGGCGTGTCGCTTTCGATCGGGTCGACGGATCCGATTCGTGAGGACTACCTCACCGAGCTCCGCTTGCTCACCGATCGGTTCGAGCCGACGATCGTCTCGGATCATCTCTGCTGGGGGAGCATCGGTGGGCACTAGGCCCACGATCTCCTTCCGCTGTCGTACACCGAGGAGGCGATCGATCTCATCGTCGGTCGGATCGAGCACGGGCAGGAGCGTCTCGGACGAGGGATTCTGATGGAGAACGTTTCGAGCTACCTCACGTTCGAGCATTCCGCGGTCCCCGAGTGGGAATTCCTCGCAGCAATCGCCGAGCGGGCCGACTGCGGAATCCTCCTCAATGTGAACAACGTCTACGTGAGTGCCCGCAATCATCGGTTCGATCCGTTCCAGTATCTGATGGACCTTCCTGCCGGCCGGATCGGGCAAATCCACCTGGCGGGGCACACCGACCGAGGCACGCATCTTCTGGACACCTACGACGGGCCCGTGATCCCGCCGGTCTGGGATCTCCACCGGTCCGCCGTCGAGCTTTTCGGCGCGGTCCCGACCCTGGTGGAATGGGACGACGCTCGAAGCGCTCAGGGCATTCCTCGAACTCGGCCGGTTGGAAGAGGAGTCGGGCCGCGAGTCGGGCGCACTTCTCCTGCGCTGGCTCGAGGACGGGATCCTGGCGAACTCAGGACACTAGCTCGACGCCGTGCAGTACCCCGGGAACGACGCGGGTAGCCCGCCTTCGTAGGGTGATGGAACCGTTCCGAACGGATGGTCGAGGAGGAAGGGCAGCGTCCGCTGTCGGATCGCTGTCGGGACGGAGTGTCCGTTTCCGTGGCGGCACATGATCGCGAAGTGCCCTTCGCTCACGATCAGGTCGTAGTAGTCTTCCATCAACTCGTCGAAGGGGATGAAGACGAAGTCGCCCGGACCACCGTGGGAGAGAAGCGACGGGACGAGGTTGGTCGGGTCCTGATCGTTCCCGGGGAAACCACCGGACCAGCCGACGATGCTCGCGATGTATCCCGACCGCTCGAATCCCATGAGCGTCGTCTGAAGCCCGCCCGCGCTGAAGCCTATGGAGTGGATCTGGAACGGGTCGATGCCGACCTGCTGCATCGCGCACGCGACGATCTCGTCGGTCACGGGGAAGTCGGCGTGGCCGAACTCCGTCAGCCCTCCGTGGCCAAACGGAGCTGCGACCATCCCTCCCATGTCGAGGATCTGCTGCAGCATGTTGTCGGGGCCGAGAAGGTGGGATATGGCGCCGTTCGGGTTGCTGCCTAGACTGTGCCAGGCGAACACGAGCGGTCCGTTTCGGAGAGCGGCGTCGGGCGAGACGCGGATGCGTACGGCATTTCCGAGGAAGTTGATGGTGCCGTCGGTGATGGTCGGGCACGGCTCGGTGCTGGTCGGAAGCGCCGGGCCGTCGATGATCCCCAACCCGAAGTCCGTGCAATCCTCGATGTCGTTGGCGGAGGCCTTCTTGGCGATGAACTTTCCGGCGTAGTCCTTTTTTACGTCCGTCGCGTTGAACCGGGCGCAGTAGCGCGTGTCGCCCATGGTGATTCGGATCGTCACGAAGCCGTTCCGGCCGGAGAGCGGTAGCGGGACCTCGCGGGCGACGAGCATGATCTTCTTGCCGTCCCGAAGGAGCAGGACCTTGGCTCCGGACACGACGTTGGGTGCTCCGCCGTTCACGAACTTGTAGTCGGGCCCGGTGTCTTTCCAGATCGCTGGAGCGGCGGTGGCCGCGCCGGGAATCGTAATCACGGTCGAGGCCCCGTCGAGGTTCGAGAAGAGGTCGATCGTGACGCCCGAGATCGTGGGATCATCCGCGTCGAGCGAGGCCGGCGTCACGATAGCCGGATCGGTCGAGACGAACACCAGCTTTTCCTTGCCCGAGCTCGTCCGGCTGAGAACGATCTTGGTGCCCTCAATCGGCTGATCGGCCGCGATGGCCTCGACGCTGCCGGCGAGCAGCAAGGTGAGACTGAGGAGCGTCGTGAACTTGCGCATCGATGGTCCTTTCGAGGGTGGGCCTCGTTGGTGAAGACATTTTGTGTGCCGCAGGAAATACGAAGCGGGGCGCCTGTCGTTCAGGCGAAGTTCGCCCGAACGGGGGGCTCCGGGCTGCGATCAGCCCAGGGCGCGGAACCGGATGGGGAGCTTCTCGTAGCCGCCGAAGACGTTCAGATACCAGGAGGCATTGAAGCGCGCAATTTCACCGGCCCGCTCGAAATCGGTCATTCGGTTCAGGATCTCACTGAAGATGACGTCCATCTCCATTTTGGCGAGGTTGGCGCCGAGACAGTAGTGGGCGCCCCCACCTCCGAAGGCGAAATGGTCGTTCGGCCACCGCGTGATGTCGAAGCGGAACGGGTCGGCGAACACCTCTTCGTCGCGGTTGCCCGAGCAATACCACAGCGACACTTTCTGTCCCGCCTCGATTCGTTGTCCGCGCACCTCTACGTCGTGCGTCGCGGTGCGGCGGAAGTAGTTCACGGGGCTCGTGTACCGGAGGATCTCCTCGATGGCCTTGGGCATGAGGGTGCGGTCGCGCAGCAGCAACTCGAGTTGGTCGGGGTTGTCCATGAACGCGAGAAGACCGCCGGTGATCGAGTTCCTAGTCGTTTCGCTGCCGCCGGTGGCGATGAGTTGGAAGAATGACGCGATCTCGAAGTCGTTCAGGCGCTCCGGTGTTCCGTCTTCGCCCGGGATCTCGGCGGCCACGACGCGCGAGAAGACGTCGTCGGTGGGGTTCGCCTTCTTCTCGTTTCCGAGCGCATTTGCGTACGCGTACATGTCGACGAGCGCCCTCATGCGGTCGTCGCCGTCGGTGTCGTCGAGAGCCTTGTTCGTCCAGGTGAAAACCTGGCGACGGTCGGCCTCGGGAACACCCAGAATTTCGGCGATCACTTGCAGCGGAACTTCGGCGGCGATCTCGCTCACAAACTCGCACTGGGACTCGTCGCGGGCGAGGACGTCGTCGACGAGCCGGACGGTGAGTTCGCGCGTGTATTCTTCGAGGCGACGGACGCCCCTCGGCGAGAAGCCGACGTTCACGAGTTGACGCATCCGCTGCTGCTTGGGCGGATCGGTCATGATCATGACGGACCCGAGCATCTGGTCGACGTCCTTCAGCATGATGCCGCCACCCGTTCGGCCGGGGCCGCTTTCCGCGGAGAACGTGCGATGGTCTCGATTGGCCTTCTGGATGTCGTCGTACTTCGAGAAGACCCAGAAGCCTTCGCCATCGAGGTCCGGGCAGTCCGGAACGGGTGGGTGGAACCATACCGGTGCCTCTTCCCGCAGGAAGGTGAACCAGTGGTCCGGCATGTCGCCACCGAAGCTCGCGAGCTTCGTGAGGTTGATGTCTTCGATCTGCATCGGCTCCGCCTCTCTCGAGGGCAGACTACGCCGCAAGGCGGGTCGGAACCAATGCGCCGTGCTTCGCGCGCTGTCCGATCGGTCGGCGCGTAGAGCCGCCCGTCGAAACGTGCGTCCTCGCCGATGAACTAGGAGCGTCAGCCTTCGACGTTGACCGTGATGGAATCCGAACCGTTCACCTGGACGTCGCGACTGACTTTCACCGCGCCTCCGTCCTTGTTCGCGGCGATGCTGCCGTCAATCGTGCTCTCGGCCGTGATCTTGAGCTTCTCTTCGGCGAGCACCACGTAGGCGCCCCCCATCCGGGTTGGGCGAACGCTGCCGTCGGAACGGTGAGGAGTGCGCTCTCGGCAAGGGCGCAGGCGAGCAGGAGCCGGTTAGTCGAGGTCGAACAGGTGTCCGAAGAACAGGCTCGCATGCAGCGTTCTGCGTCGGCAAAGTGCGGCTGGATCGCTCATCCTCTGAGATACGGTCGAGCTCAGAGTTTTCGGATTCCGCCCGTGATTTCGGCGTACAGCGGGCCCTGGAGCGGCACGAAGGTTCCCGCCGAATCGTCCCGGAACCAGAGCGGGTCGTTCCGGACGGCCTGTGGGTCGAAGCCCTCGCTTTGCAGTCCCGTCTTCCGGGTCTTGAAGTTGCCGGTCGCGTCGACCCGTTCGGCGACGCGGACGAACAAGGGACGCGCATACCCCGGCAGGGTCCGCGTCGCGTACGCGTAGAACGCCTGCGGATCGAAGGCCGCGCCATCCTGGACGACGACGAGCGCCATCCCGGCCCGGCCGTCGGCTCCGGGGACCTGCACGCCGTAGACCGCCGACTCGTGAACGCCCGGCGCTTGGTTCAGCAGGTGCTCGACCTCGAGTGTGGCGACGTTCTCTCCCTTCCAGCGGAACGTGTCTCCGATGCGGTCGACGAAATAGTAGTACGATTCGTAGTCTCGGCGGAGCAGGTCGCCGGTTCGAAGGAAGACGTCGCCGTCCTCGAAGCAGTTCCGGAGAAGCTTCTTTTCGTTGTCGCTCGCGTTTGCGTATCCGTCGAATGCCATCACGCTCGTCGCGTCGATCTTGCCGAGCAGTTCGCCGGTCTCTCCGACGCGACACTCGATCAAAAAACCGGCGTCGTCTCGCGCGAGCTCGCCGCGGTCGTGGTCGTAGCGCCCGAGCCTCAGCAGGTGGTGGGTGAACGGCTGGGCGCGGCCGCAGGAACCGACACGGCCGCGTCGGTTCTGGAGGCTGATGTTCCCTTCACTCTGTCCATACGAGTCGATGATTCGAGGAATGCCGAAGCGCTCCTGGAACTCGGTCCAGATGTCGGGGCGGAGGCCGGAGCCCGTGGCGACTCGAATCCGGTGTGCGCGGTCGTCGGCACTCGGCGGAGTGCGCAGAAGGTAGCGGCAGAGTTCCCCGACGTAGCAGAAGACCGTCGCGTGGTGGCGCTGAACGTCGGAGAGGAACTCGCTCGCGCTGAACCTTCTGCGCGATGCGAAGCAAGCTCCCTTGTGGAAGGCCGGGGCGAAACCGACGAAGTTCGCGTACCCGTGGTAGAGCGGCGTTGGCGCGTATGCGCAGTCGTCCTCGGTCTCGCCGAGCATGATCGCAAGGGAATGTCCGCCGGCCGTGAAGCGGAGGTGGCGCACGATCGCCGGTTTCGGGAAGCCTGTCGTGCCGGACGTGTAGACGTAGAGGAAGACGTCGCCGATCGTCACGTCCGGGATGTCGGGCTCACCATCCGATGCACTCGCGAGGCCTTCCGGCAGAGATCGCAGCGCGACATGCGTCGCTCCACTGCGGTCGTCGCCGTACACGGTAAAATCCGCGAGCCGATCGAGAACCGGTACGACCGACTCCGTGCATCGCTCGTCGAGGACGGCGACTCGAGCTCCCGAAGCCTGGTGGACGTGCTGGAGAGCTTCCCCTTCGAGATGCGTGTTGATCAGTGCGCCAACGGCTCCGAGTTTCGCGCAGGCGCCCTGCGCCATGAGCATGGCGGGAGAATTCTCCATCATCACGTTTACGACGTCGCCGCGCTCGACTCCGTGCTTACGCAGCAGGTTCGTGTAGCGGTTCACGCCCGCGTTGTAGGCGCCGAACGACACCTCTTCGTCCTCAAAGCGCAGCGCGATTCGGTCGGGGATCTTCTCGGCTTGGTCTCGGCACACGAACCCCATCGTCCGGAAGGCGCCGGCGCCGGCGCCCATGAGGGAGTCCCTAATCGCGCGGAACGTCGGTAGCTCGATCAGGTCTTCGATGAGCGTGGCGGTGCCGCCATCCAGATCCATGCGCTTCGAGGATTAGCAGGGACATTCCAAAAAAGGGATAGTAGGCCCATGGCGCGTTACGATTACGATCTCTTCACCATCGGGGCCGGCTCAGGCGGCGTGCGGGCGAGCCGCGTTTCGGCCTCCTACGGGGCCCGGGTGGCCGTCGCCGAGGAGCGGCAGCTCGGCGGGACCTGCGTGAACGTGGGCTGCATCCCGAAGAAGCTCATGGTCTACGCCTCGCACTACAGCGAGGACTTCGAGGATGCGGCCTCCTACGGGTGGACGGTCGGGCCGCGGAGCTTCGATTGGGCAACGCTCATCGCGAACAAGGACCGCGAGATCGAACGGCTGAATGGGATATATCGGCGGATTCTCGACCAGCACGGGGTCGAGATCATCGAGGGGCGCGCGGTCGTCGTGGATCCCCACACCGTGGAGATCGGTGGACGACGGATTACAGCCGAGCACATCCTCGTTGCCACGGGCGGGTGGCCGCGGATGCCCGAAGGGAAGGGGGCCGAGCTCGCGATCAGTTCGAACGAGATCTTCCATCTCGAGCGCCGGCCGGAGCGGCTCCTGGTCGTCGGTGGGGGATACATCGCCGTTGAGTTCGCCGGGATCCTGCATGGGATGGGCTCCGCCGTGACGCAGGTGTACCGCGGGCCGCTGTTCCTGCGTGGGTTCGACGACGATTGCCGCGTCACACTCGCCGAGGAGATGCGAAAGAAGGAGATCGATCTGCGATTCGACACGAACCTCTCTTCAATCGAGAAGGTCGCAGGCGGGCTCGTTGTGACTCTCGACGATGGGAGCCGCCTGGAGGTCGACCAGGTTCTCTGTGCGATCGGGCGCGTGCCTCTCTCGAACGATCTGGGGTTGGAGGAGGCGGGCGTGAAGTTGGGCAAGGGCGGAGCGATCGTCGTCGACGAGTACGGTGCCTCTTCGGTGCCGAGCATTCACGCGATCGGCGACGTCACCGATCGCATCAACCTCACGCCCGTCGCGATCCACGAGGGCATGTGCCTCGCCGCGACGTTGTTCGACGGCCGTCCCACGTCCCCGACTCATGACGACGTGGCGTCGGCGGTGTTCAGTCAGCCGAATATCGGCAGCGTTGGTCTGACCGAGGCGCAGGCACGCGAGACCTACGGCGAGATCGACGTGTACCGCTCGAAGTTTCGGGCGCTGAAGCACACCCTGACCGGTCGAGACGAGCAGACGATGATGAAGCTCCTCGTCGATCGCGCGTCGGACCGGGTGGTTGGCGTGCACATGGTCGGACCGGATGCGGGCGAGATCATTCAGGGCATCGGGATCGCCGTCACGTGTCGCGCGACGAAGGCGCAGTTCGACGCGACGATCGGGATCCACCCGACCGCGGCCGAGGAGTTCGTGACGATGCGCGAACCGGTCGCCCGGGACGATTGAGGCACGCATGGCCGGACGGTTCACGAGCACCGACGGTACCGCATCCGCGCGGGTCGTGATCGAGCAGCGGGCGGACAGTGGATTCGTTCTGCGCGAGGGCTTTCGCTACCGGGATGAGGGCGCCGATCTCGACCTCACGGTTCTGCCGGCCGACCTGCCGGTGACCGATCTCGCCTCGGTGCCGTGGTTCCTGCGTTGGTTTGTTCCGGCCTATGGTCGCCACTCGCTCGCGGCGTTGTTGCACGACCACCTGATCGAGAATGGGGCGAGACTCGTCCCCCCGGTCTCCCGCGTTCGCGCCGATGAGATCTTCCTCGCGGCGCTCGGGGATCTCCGGGTGCCCCTCGTCCGTCGGCATCTGATGTGGGCGGCTGTGAACCTGAAGACTCGCCTGAACCGCGGCGGACTCGCGCGCTTTGGAATGCAGGCGTGGATCGTCGCGTCCCTACTCGGCACCGCAACCCTGCTCGGCGCCATCGTGGCGCGCGAGCCCCTCCTCACGATCGGCGCCGTCATCGCCCCGATCGCCGGCGCCCTCATGTGGTGGCCCCAGTTCCGAATCGGCCTCGTCGCCGGCTACGGCGCCGCCCTCCTGGGCCCCCCCGCCATCACCATCTCGATCGCCTACGCCACCTACGCTCTCACAGAACGCGCAGTGGGACGGGGACGTTGGTTAGTCTCGCCCTTTTTGTTTAGTCGTCGGCCGGCCGGCGCGTCGCCACCAGGAAACCTCGCGACGACTAAACAAAAAGGGCGAGACTAACCAACGTCCCCTCCCTCTCTCACTCCACGGTGGAGGCGGTGCCGCCTAGCATGACGAACATTTCGTCGTCGGTGGTGAGGCCGCCAGTGATCTGGCAGGCGTCGCAGAGGCCGTCGCCGTCGCCGGGTTCGGTGTCGCAGGTGACGTGGTCCGTCGTGCCGGCGCAGGGTGCGCCGATGCGGCCCTCGGCGCAGGCGACCGGGGTGCAGCTGCTTCGTGCCGGTTTGCGGGAAAGGCGCGTCACGGTGTCGACGTTGGGCGAGCCGTCGTCGTTCACGCCGTTGTTGTATGTGGCGCAGTAGGTGACCGTGCGTCCTGCGGGGTCGTCCGCGGTGTACTGGAGCGGCGGATCGTAGCTCTTGAAGAGCGGGTCGTCGTAAAAGGGGCTCTCGTAGATCACGTCGCCGTCCGGATTCTCGATCCAGAAGAACTCGCCTCGTTTGTGGGTGTGCGACGCGAGGTAGAGGATCTGTTCGTCTGGTTCGAACGTGCGGGTCGAACAGACGGTCTTCTTTGTGAAGGGTTCCGTACCCGCACCCGCGCTGATCGCGAAGAAGTGATTGAAGTGGGTCATCTGGAACTGCAGGTCGTCGGTGAAATAGAAGTTGCGCCACACTCGATGCAGCGTGTCCTTCGTCGTGAGGTTGAAGGCGTGCGAGTTCCAGTACACGAGGCCGCGGACCGGGAGCTTTGTGAAGAAGCCCTTGGTTTTGATCTCTGGGATCAGATACGTCTCGTCGAAGTTGATGCCGCCGTTGGGGCGTCCCTCGGCGGGCCCGAATCCGCCGCACGTGACCGAGTCGAAGATATGCGTGCGGCAGAGCGAGTCGGGGCAATCGCTCGGTTGGAGCGGGTCGCAGACCTCCTCGGCGCGTCCCCCGTCGGCGCAGACCCAGCCGCCGTAGGAGAGATCGTGGATCAGGTCGAGGTCGACCGAGGGCTTCATCACGATGATGTGGTGGGTGTTCGGATCCTCACGCTTTTCTTCGCGCTGCGCGTAGTAGAAGTCGCCGGTCTCATCGAGGTACCGCGTCGGAATCTGGTCGGAGAAATCGAAGTAGGAAGCGAAGCAGATCTCGACCTCGCCGCCGGCCGCGATGGGATGGGGCGGCATCACGAGTTGAACGCCTTCATCCGCCGCTGGAATGGGGAGCGGGGCGACCTCGACGGGGTCGGCTTCGGGAAGGCAGGCGCCGAGAAGGTCGCCGACGTACCCGGAGCCACGCCCGGCATTTCCGGTCACCGCGCCAGTGGCCGGTGCACCGGCCTCGATCCAGATGCGCATGGCCTCGAGTTGATCCTCTGTGAGGCCGTTCCCTGAGAGAGGCATGGGGCTGCCGACGATCTCTTGCCCGGCGAGTTGCTGCGGGTCGGTCGCGGCCGCCAACTTGAGGAAGAGGTAGCTCTTCAGCGGTTGCTTCGGCACGATTCGCGCGAGGCGGCTGCCGACCGACGGGGCGTCGATCAGGTTCTCGATCGCTACGTCGGCCCGGAGGTCGAGCCCGCCCGCGCCGCTGTTCCCGTGACACGCCTCCGCCGTGCAGCCCTTCCGCTCGAACACGAGCTCCTGGATGGCGCCGTAGGTGCTGTCGAACTCTTCGCAATCGCTCGGGTTGGGAGCCGGTGGCTCCGGATCGGGGTACGGGGGCGGCTCGCCCGGAACCGGTGCGGTCGACGTACTGGGGCCGGTCGCGTCGCTTCCACATCCGACGACGAACAGTGCGACCAAGGCGGTGGCGACTAAGGGTATCCGGCTGTGCATCTACGTTCTCCCCACGTTCAACGTTACCTACTAAGGTAAAGGGCCTAGCTTATCTGGCAGCGCCGGGGGAAGCCCGGAGGGGACGTTGGTTAGTCTCGCCTTTTTTGTTTAGTCGCCGCGGGACCTTCTCTAAGACGC